>JAGUZM010000052.1 GCA_020060805.1 Deltaproteobacteria bacterium
TATGGCAGGGCAGTATGAAGAAGGTGCACGGTACACGGTTCATGGTACACGGGAAAACCTCCTACTACAAACCTTGCACCGTGTACCTTGGACCTTACACACCTTGAACCGTGAACCTTGTACCTTGAACCATGAACGATTTCGTCCACCTCAACGTCCATTCTCACTACTCCCGCGGGTGGGGGCTGGCCACCATCGAAGACCTCTGCCGGTCCGCCAAAGCCCAGGGCATGGATCGCATCAGCCTCACCGACACCAACGGGCTGTACGGTCTCCTCTATTTTGTCGAGGCGGCCAGGGAGACCGGCCTTCGGCCCATCGTGGGAAGCGAGATCGTCACGGACAAGCACCGGGCTGTGCTCCTCGTGAAAAACCACGACGGCTATGCGAATCTCTGCCGCATCATCTCAGCCCGCCATTGCCATCAGGATTTCGACCTCATCAAATCCCTGAAGGAAATGCGTCCCGGACTCATCATCCTCTCCGATGACATCCCCCTCCTCAAGGCTTTGAAGAAAGAGGCGATCGAAAACCTCTTTGTCGAAATGTCGCCGGGCTACGACATGGCAGGCTGTTACGCCTTCTCCCGGCAGAGCGGCATCCCGCCCCTTGCGACGAACCGGGTTTATCTCCTGGAGAAGGAGCAATTCCCCCTCCACCGGATCCTTCGCGCCGTGGCGCTGAACACCAAGCTCTCCCGCCTGACGTACGACGACACCTGCCGGGAGCACAATTTCCTCAACTCTTCCCGATCCATGATCGATCAGTTCCCCCACGCCCCGCGGGCGGTTCTCAACGCCCTCGACGCTGCCGACCGCTGTCTCACGAACTGGGACTTCAGTCGCATCGTCTTCCCCTGCTACAACGACATGACCGACGAGGAGGCTTTCGAAACCCTGTACCGAGCCACCATCGAGGGGTGCAGGTGGCGCTACGGAGAGCTGACCCCTGAGATCCTGGGCCGGGTCGAACATGAGATGAACATCATCCGGGAAAAGAATTTCGCCCACTACTTTCTGATCGTGGCCGACATCACCGGAAAAGCGGCCCGCTCCTGCGGCCGGGGAAGCGCCGCCGCATCGATCGTTTCCTATGCCCTCGGGATCACCCATGTCGATCCGGTCAGGCATCACCTCTTCTTTGAGCGCTTTCTGAACCCGGGGCGCCTCGATCCCCCGGACATTGACGTGGACTTTGCATGGGATGAACGGGATCAGATCGTTGATTATGTCTTTGCCAGGTACGGGACCCGAAGGACCGCCATGGTGGCCAACCACAACACCTACGGGGCCAGGTCCGCCATCAGGGAAGTGGCCAAGGTCTTCGGCCTCACCGGGTCGGAGATCAGCCACGTCACCGGCAAGATCGGCTACGGCTGGCACTTGAAGCACATCCAGAAGGAACTGGCCCACCACCCCAAAATGAGAGGGATTGAATTCCGGAAACCATGGGATGAGATTCTCCACGCCGCCGTTCAACTCGAGGATCACCTCAATCATCTCTCGGTCCACTGCGGCGGCCTGGTGATCGTGCCGGATGAGGTGCGCCGCTACTGCCCCGTGGAAATCTCTGCGAGCGGGCTTCAGGTCCTCCAGTGGGAAAAAGACTCGGTGGAAGAAGCGGGGCTCGTCAAAATAGACCTTCTCGGCAACCGGAGCCTTGCCGTCATCCGTGACGCCCTGGACCTTGTGCGGAAAAACGAAGGCCTGAGCATCGACTATGCGACCTGGAATCCGATCAACGACCCGAAAACCATACGGATCTTCTATGAAGGCGACACCTTCGGCGTCTTCTACTTCGAAAGCCCTGCCACGAGGCAGACCCTGAAGAAGGTGCGCTCCGGCCTGACCTTTGAAGAGTACTGCAGGATGGATCACTTCCAGCTCAATGTCGTGGTCACCTCCATCATCAGGCCCGCGTCGAACCAGAGCATCAGGGAATGGGTGGCCAGGCTTCACGGCGAACCCTGGGAACCTCCTCATCCTCTTCTGCGGCCGGTGCTGGAAGAAACCCTTGGCGTCATGGTCTTTCAGGAGCAGCTTAGTCAATCTGCCATGGCCGTAGCCGGGTTTGATGCTGCGGAGGCCGACACCCTTCGCAAGGTGGTGAGCAAAAAGCACAGGGAGAAAAAGCTCCGCGACTTCCACTCCCGCTTTGTGAAGGGGGCAAGGGAGCGGGGCGTCAGCCCGCAAGTCATCGAGGAGGTGTGGCAGATGATGATGGGGTTTGAGGGCTACAGCTTCTGCAAGCCCCATTCGGCCAGTTACACCCTCGTCGCCTACAAGTCCGCCTTTCTCAGAGCCCATTACCCCGCGGAGTTCATGGCATCGGTCATCTCCAACGGCGGCGGCTACTACTCGACCTTCGGGTATCTCTCAGAAGCGCGGCGCATGGGGCTGGCGGTTCTTCCCCCGGACATCAACCAGAGCGAGATCAAGTACACCGGCAAAAGCCGGGAGGTCCGGGTCGGCCTCATGCAGCTGAACGATCTGTCCCGGGAAGGGCTGGAATCCCTCATCCACGAGCGCTCCAGGCACGGTCCTTTCATCAGCTTTGCCGATTTTCTCCGCCGGACACGGGGCCACATTCATCTCCAGGATGCGCGCGTTCTCATCAAAGCCGGATGTTTTGATTCCATCGCCCGTGGGGAACCCAGGCCCGGCCTCATGTGGAAGGCCCTCCGCTTCTTCGACACGCCCCCCTCCCATTCTTCCCTCAACCTCTTTTACTCCCCCCTTCCTCCCTCCTTGCTATCATTTCTCCCCTCCCCTGGTGGGAGGGGACTAAGGGGAGGGGGTGAAACAACAAACTCTCCACACTCTCCCCCCTTTCGTAAAGGAGCTTCCGGGTTTTTAGTGGGTGACAGGGTACA
>JAGUZM010000051.1 GCA_020060805.1 Deltaproteobacteria bacterium
CAAGGCGCACGGAGCGGGGTATTACCCTGGACCTTGCACCCTGCACCGTGAACCGTGGGACTATTTCATCCTCCCACTATTCCAGCATCCGATAGAATCCGTTATTCTCCTTCGGGACAGGGCACGGACGATATGAACGTTGATCTCGAAAAATGTGTCGGTTGCGGCGCCTGCGTCCAGGATTGCCCCCTGGGTGCGATCCGGCTCAAGAAGAAAAAGGCGGTCATCGATGATCGTTGCACAGAGTGCACCGCGTGCATGCGGGTCTGCCCGGAGAAAGCCATCACCGCAGGCGATCTCGCCACGGCCGGGGCGATCCCATGCGACGCCTGCCCTATCGGCTGCCAAATCAAGGACGGGGGCATCGGCGCATGCCTGAGATACCGCAGCAAGGACGGCAAACTCGTCAGGGTAACCCCCCTGACGCCCTTCAAACAGGTGGAGGATGTGGTCGGCCCGGACCCGATCGAAGCCATCCGAAGACCTCTCATCACGGGCATTGGCGCGGGCACCACTTACCCTGACTGCAAACCCGCCCCGTTCATCGTCAGAGGGAAGCGCCGCGACGTGGACGTGGTGACCGTGGTGACCGAGGCTCCCCTCAGTTACAGCGGGATCATGGTGAAGATCGATACGGATATCCCCATCGGAGAAGAGGGAGCCCCTGTGCTCGCCGGGAAAAGGAAAGTGGGGCTCGTCATCACGGAACAATACGGGTCCAAGATGCTCTCCATCGGCGGGGTGAATCTCCTCACCGGCCCTGAGGGCTTCGCGGTCGCGAGGGCGATCACGGACATTGCCAACAAGAAGCCGGTGAAGTTGAAGATCGAAGGAGGAAGCAAGCTGGAGATCCAGGTGGGCCGTCCCCCCGTGATCGACGGCAGGAAGCCCGACAACATGAGGGTAGGCTGCGGAAGCGCGACCATGGGCCTTTTTGCCCCTCTTCTCCAACAGGCGGCTGACGAGGTGATCGTTTTGGATTCCCACTTGACCGGATTGATGAGCGAACATGTCGCAGGTCGTTTTGTGGGCGCAAAGCCGTCAGGGGTCAAACTCAAATTCAGGCAAAGCACGCCGGGCCGCTATTTTGGGGACCATGGGAAAGGATTGGGTGGAACCTCCATCACCAACCCCCTGGACGTGATTGCCGGCATGGATCGAAAAGTGGCCCGTGTCGGCAATCGGATTCTCATCACCGAGACGACGGGCCGGAACGCATGGCTCTTTGAACTTCAGGAGGATTGGAGCCTCAAGGAAATCCCCCTCACCGCAAGTTGCCGTCGTGCCGTTGAGGCCGTTTCATCAAGCTGTGAGCCATCCCTCGTCTCCGCCCTCTATATGGGAGGTGCGGGAGGCAGCGCCCGGGCAGGGGTCGCCCTCTATCCTGTGAAGATGACCCGGGCGGTTCATCAGGGCAGGGCGAATCTGACCGTGGGAGGCGCACCTACTTTCATCCTTCCCGGGGGAGGGATCAATTTCATGGTGGACGTCGAACGGGTGAAGGGCAATTTTTTCTATTGGACACCGACGCCGGCCACCATCTGCCCCATCGAGTATACGATGGAACTGGATGAATACAGGGAAATGGGAGGCCACATGGAGGCGATGAGACCATTTGAGTCTTTAGAGCCTCTCTTCGTGGCCGATCAGTGATGGGTGATGCCGGGCGACAAAACGATCAAGGTGCTCCAGGGCGGATCTGTGCTCGCAGAATGGGGTCCCATGCGCCTCATCATATCCGCTTTTGTGGGAAAGGTTCCGCAGGTTCAGATGTGCGCGAGAGCCGGAGAGGAATCCTTTCTGTTCTTTGAAAGCATCGCCGGTTCGCGCAGATTCTTGGGCCGGGAATACCGGAAATTCCAAGGCGAGATCCATGCGCCTCTCCCCTCAAAAATGATCGAGAGCGTCCTCGCTGTCGGCGACGAGGATCTCACTCCCATGGCTGCCGTGGCTGGAACGATCGCCGACGGGGTCGCTGATTTCCTGGCCCGTCGAGGCATGACCAAGGTGGTCGTTGACAACGGGGGGGATGTTGCGATCCGGTTGCAGGGAGATGACCCGGTGACCGTCGGCGTAAAAGCCGACCTCGATGAGACGGACATCTCGCGCATCATCTCCCTTGGTCCGGAAAGATCCTCCTGGGGTGTGGCCACAAGCGGCCTTGGAGGAAGAAGCCTCACCCGGGGAGTGGCGAGCGCTGCAACCGTTGTCGCAGCCACCGCTTCTCTCGCCGACGCCGCTGCAACGGCCGTGGCGAACGCGAGCCATGTTGAGGACCCTGAGGTCGTTCGCCGGCCGGCAGAAGAGGTTGACCCATACACGGATATTGCCGGCCTGCCTGTGACGGTCAGGGCAGGCCTTCTCAGGGAAGAAAAGAAAACAGAGGCTCTCACGCGGGCCATGGGCCGGGCTCAGGAGCTGATCGAAAAGAACGTGATCCTGGGCGCTTTTGTGGCGGTCAAAGGCACCTATGAGATGACAAAATTCTTCAGGGACAGGTTGGTAGAGCAGCCGTAGTGCCGGTTTCAGAGGCAGCGATCCGTGAAAGGTACACGGCCCACGGTGCTCGGTGTGCGTCCGTCCCTTCGTGTTTTCGTGAGGAGTTCTTTATGGTCTTCATTCTGTATTCTTTCTACGGTCTTCTGTATTCTCGTATTTTTTAGCTTTAGGCCCTTTAGCTCACTTTAGACACTCTAGGCACTCACTTTATGGAGGTGTTCTCATGGAAGTCAGGAAATACGTCACCATCGTGGAAGAGATTCTTGAAGAGGGAGGCCGGAAAATGGACCCGCCGGGGAAGAGGGCGGCCGCCATCGCGGTCATCAAAAACCCCTTTGCGGGCAAATACGTTGAGGATTTGACCCCCCTCATCGAAATAGGCGATAAGCTGGGCGGCATTCTCGGCAAGATGGCGGTGGATGCCCTCGCGATCCCTCCTGCGAAGGCTGAAAGCTACGGCAAAGCGGCGATCGTCGGGGAAGCGGGCGAACGGGAGCATGCGGCCGCCATCCTTCACCCCAAGCTCGGCACGCCATTCCGGAACGCCGTCGGGGGCGGAAAAGCGATTATCCCATCCGCCAAAAAGATAGGCGGGATGGGCACAGAGATTGACGTCCCGATCCATTACAAGGATGCGGCTTTTGTCCGCACCCACTTTGACGCCATGACCATCAGGGTGGACGATGCGCCCAGGGCGGATGAGATCGTGGTCGTGCTCGTCGTGACCGATTGCGGGAGGCCTCATCCCCGGATCGGCGGGCTCAAGAAAGAAGAGGCCAAGAAAGAAGACGGGCTGAGATAAGATAGAGGAATGGAGTGTTGGAGTATTGGAGTGTTGGAGGATCAGGATCGAAGGATTCATCGAATGATAGGATGATGG
>JAGUZM010000279.1 GCA_020060805.1 Deltaproteobacteria bacterium
CCGGCGAAGAGAATGTAGATGTAGAGGAGTTCCACGGAGATGCCGGTGAGGAAGCCGAACATGCCGTCGTCAGTTCCCAGATAGAGGATCTCCGCAGCCCGGGCAAGAGAAACGGGCCTGAAATAGAACATCCCAGGCCAGTACTCGCAGGTCAAAAGGTAGATGAGCACCAGAGTGACGGTGGCTGCGAACCACCTGGAAATGGAACGTCTCACTGCTTCAAGGCAGAGAACGGCCATGGCCCACCCCAGGACCGTCTCCACGCCTCGCACGTCCGAAACCGTGAAAAAGCGCTTGTTCAGGCGAGGGGTCTCCACCAGGATGTAGATGATGGCTGCCAGGCAGCCCAGTACGGCCAGGATATCAAAAACGCTCGGCCTGGTCTGGGGCGAACGTTTGGTGGCAGGGAAGAGGATAAAGATAGAGGGCAGCAGAATAAGGAGGTGGATACCGCGGATGATCCTGGGTTCCGGCCCGCCGAAACCGGACCAGTAGTAATGTAGCCCCGTGGACAGACAGGCCAGGGCGAGGATAAAGTAGTGCAAGGGTTTGTTCAGCGAACGCATGGCGTTCTCCTGATTGGTGACCCCCGCTTCTTCCTGCGATAAAGAAGAAGCGGGGGTCGGACTCGTCTGGCCGTGAGTGTTCCCGCGTGCCTCAACGCCCCGGCAGGTTTACTTGGCCCATCCCTTCTCCTTATAGTACTTCACTGCCCCTGGGTGGGGAGGGACGCCGGGAGAGCCCTGAAGTCCGAGGGCCGGCTCGTAGCTGGCCATTCCGGCGTGAACCTTGTGGACCTTATCCACATTCCCATTGATGGCTTTGGCCAGGCGGTAGGCCACGTCATCCGGCATGTCTTTGTGGACGAGGATGGCGCTCCCGTTGCAGGATACCTTGATGGCCTCGTTCCCGTTCACCGCCTTGGGATAAGCGCCCGCCGGGATCTCGCAGGGTTCTATCCCGTATTGCTTGAGGTGGTTTCTCACCTTTTCCGGGAAGTGAATGAGCCTGAGAGCTCGGCCGATGGTGGCCTCGGTCACAGAGGCTGTGGGAGCAGCGTAGAAGGACCATACCACGTCCACGTTCTGGTCCTTGAACTGGCTCACCTGGAAGGAGTAGTTGCCCCTGGCTAGGTGGTACCCCTTATTTGACAGGCCGTCGATGCTGGTCCCGTACACCTCCAGGACCCGCTCCAGGATGTAGACTTCCGAGGCCCCCTGCTGGGAGGTGGCGAGGCGAGGCTTGTGCTTGCCGCCGAACACGTCGTCCATGGTCTTGTACGGCGTGTCTTCCCCCGCAAAGAGATGGAGATGATTGAGGCTCATGTAGCCGCAGGCCAGCAGGCGCAGCTCTGAGTACTTCTTTTCATAGGGAGTGGTGCCGTCTATGGCCGCCTTGTTCAGGAAGGGCAGGCCGAACGCAATATCCACTTTTTTTTCCGCCAGGGCCGGAGGGTTTTGCGTGCCCCCGCCGGGCAGGACTTTGATCGTGATGCCGGGATCGGCATCCTTGACGATGGCTGAGATGCCCGCAGCCATCTGGTACCAGCCGCCGCCAGCCGACCCGGCCATCCAGGTCAGGTTGACTTCCTTTTCTGCTGCCTGGGCCAGCCCGACCGAAAGGAGCAGCACGAAGGTAACCACTAACAATGCCTGAAGTCTTTTCTTCATTTTCCAACCTCCCGATTAAGCGTTAACGAAACCTGTCTCTGGGACAGTCGAGCCCTAGCCGCTGGTGATTGGTCATCCGTCAAATGAGATTTGTCATCGATCAATCGCCGAAAATCGATCCCGCGGTTTCACCGCCTTCGGTACCTCTCCACTTCCGCCTCGTCGACTTCAATCCCCAGGCCGGGGCCTTCCGGGACCAGGACCTGCCCGTCGGCAAAGGCCACGGCCTTGGTGGCGATATCGCCTTTCAGCAGGAGAGGGCCGAAGAGTTCACACCCGTACTCCAGTCGGGGCAGGACCGCCCCGAAATGAAGGTACGCGGCGGTGCCCAGGCTGGTCTCGATCATGCACCCAATGTAGGCCCCCAACCCGGCCCCGTCCGCCAGGCGGTACACGGCCAGCGACCGGGCCAGGCCGCCCAGCTTTGTCAGCTTGTAGGAGATGATGTCCGCAGCGCCCGCACGGACGATCTCCAAGGCCGAGTGGGCATCGCTCAGGCTTTCGTCCGCCATCAGGGGAATGGCGCTCTTGTGCCGCAGATCCGCAAGGCCGGCGAGATCCCATTTCGGAAGGGGTTGTTCCAGGAAATCGGGACGGCTCTCTTCCAGTTCCCGGAGAGCCCGCAGGGCGCTTCGCCTGTCCCAGCCCTGGTTGACGTCGGCCCGCAGCCCCACTTCGGGTCCGAGCTCGCGGCGAAGAAGGGCGAGTTTGGCCACATCCTTCTCTGCGGGTCCGGCTCCCATCTTGATCTTGAAGATCCGGTGGCCCCGGGCCATCATGTCCCGGGCCTCGGCGATGTCGGTCTCGACGCTGCCGCTCGCAAGGGACCAGCTCAGGTCCAGTTTCATGCGAAAGGCGCCGCCCAGAAGGACATGGAGGGGTTGGCCGAGGTACCGGCCAGCCACGTCCATGAGGGCCATCTCCACGGCGGCCTTCGCAAAATGGTTGCCCCGGAAGCGGTGCTCCAGTTCCTCCATGAGGGGGTTGTAGAGCAGGGCGTTTCGTCCCTTGAGGAGGGGGGCCAGGTATCGGTCGATGACGACCTGGATCGTTTCAGCGCTCTCTTCAGACCACGTGGGGCCCTGGAAGGTGGCCGCTTCGCCCCAGCCCACGATGCCGCCCCGGGCCCTTACCCTGACCAGGACGAAGTTGACTTCATCGGGCGCGCCGAAAGACATGACATGGGGACGTCTCAGGGGAATATCCACAATAAAAGTATCCACAGTCTCGATGAGAGGTTCCATTCCCATGGCAAACAGTCCCCTTTTGCATAGGATTCTTGGCAGGCTGTACCCCGGCCAGGTGAAGTGGTAGGGTGATTAGAACTCGCTTGGAATGGGTCGGAGTATAGGGAAATTCGGCCTTCTGTGTCAAGCCAGAATTGGCCGCGCCTGCGGCTAGTTAAACAGCTGCCGGGGTGCCGCTGGGTTAGCGGCTTAGTTATATGGCACCAACCTCCATCGATTTGCTTGAAAGTCGTTCTTGGTATCTGACGACGAGGCTTTCGATGGCACCGTAGAGGGACAGATTTTGGTGTTGAGTCGTTGACCTTAGCAGGATACGTCCCAGGCGGCTTATGCAAAAGTGCCGTGGGCAGCTATTGTGAAAATCCAAAATTGAACTTGAGATTTTCACAGAATTCAAGTAAGCTACAAACATGATCCGGAGAGAGATCACAAAAGAGTTGACAGAGGCAGCCGCGGAATACCCTGTTGTAACCGTATTCGGCCCCCGCCAGTCGGGCAAGACCACCCTCGTACAAATGGCATTTCCGGCAAAGCCATACTATTCTTTTGAAGATCCCGATATTCGGCTGGCCACGGAGACTGACGCCAGAGGTTTCCTTGCTGGCGTGCCAGAAGGGGCGGTCCTGGATGAGGTCCAGAGAGTGCCGCAGTTGCTTTCCTACATCCAGGGCATAGTGGACCGCGCGCGGAAGCCGGGCATGTTCATCCTGACAGGGAGTCATCAACCTGAAAGACCTGCGGCCTTTCCAACAGTTTCTCATGCTTCTGGCTGGTCGCGTCGGGCAGGTGGTGAACTATACTTCCCTCAGTAACGATGTGGGCGTCTCTGCCACCACGGTGAAAAGCTGGATCAGTGTCCTCAAGGCATCCTTCGTTGTTTTTGAGTTACCCCCCTTTTATGAAAACGTCGGTAAGCGGGTGATCAAATCACCCAAGATTTACTTCAGCGACACAGGACTTGCCGCCCATCTCCTGGGTATCGAGACCGCGGACCAGGCAGGGCGGGATCCTCTCCGCGGCGGACTTTATGAGAATCTGGTGATTCTGGAGTATCTCAAGGCTCGTATGAATCGAGGCAGGCGCCCTGGGCTCTATTTCTATCGCGATACGCACGGGAACGAAGTGGACCTTCTGTTGCGGGAAGGGGGTCGTCTCATCCCGGTCGAGATCAAATCAGCCGCTACGTTCACCCCAGATTTCGTGAAGGGTATTGAAAGATTCCGCAGCGTCCTAGGCAAGCGCTCTGCGGGGGGTTTCGTTCTGTATGACGGGCATGAACGGTTCACGGTGAAGGGAACGAAGGTGCTCAACCCTATCGTGCACGGCCCTGAGGAAGACATCTTTAACCTCTAAATCCTGCCTGACCAACTTACATCGTCGTTTAACCTTTGGTGGACGTGTCTTTGTACCGTTCATTCGCATCGGCCGCGCCTGCGGCTTCCAGAAGGCATAATGGTTAGCTTCTAAGTGATACGGGGGTGAACAACACATATATTCACGTGCCTTAGCTGTGAGAAACGCGTTCTCAATCTACACGACAGATAGGGACTTCGAGCTCTTTTCAAAGCATATAAAGATAGTTTTGCACAAACCTCAATAGTCGAAACATAGGTCATTCCCAGAAGAGGGGAGCCCGGGATTTCCACGGGCTGCTCTTCCGAGCTAACCGGATTCAGGGGTTGGATCGCTCATTGCTTCAGCGCTGACATGGCCGCAGACAAGCCGGCTGAGATATCGGCTTTGTACCCCTGCTGCGCAAGGGCTTGCCCCATCGCTGAAAGGAAGAAGATGATATTTTCAGCAGACGAAGAATATCCCATGAGGCCCACCCGCCAAACCTTACCCTTCAAGACGCCCAGTCCGGCGCCAATCTCCAGGTTGAAGGCATCGAGGAGATAGCTTCGAACCTTGGCATCGTCTATACCTTGGGGAACCTTCACCGTGTTGAGCGATGGGAGACGATGCGCCGGGGCGACGAGCATCTCAAGCCCCATGGCCTCGACGCCGGCTACCAGGGCTTTATGGTTCCTGGTGTGGCGTTTTATCCTGGTGTCGAGCCCCTCCTCCTCGATGATCTGGAGCGCCTCCAGCAGAGCGTAGTTGAGGGTGCTTGAACTTGTGTGATGGTAAACGCGGCTCGGCCCCCAATATTTGTCCAGGAGGGAAATATCCAGATACCAAGATCGGACAGGGTGTTTCCGCCGACTCACCCCTTCCAAAGCCCTGTCGCTGAAGGTCACCGGGGACAATCCGGAAGGGCTGCCGATGCATTTCTGTGAACAGCTGTAAGCCGCATCCACGCCCCACTCGTCGATCTTCACGTCGACACCTCCGAGGGACGTCACGGTATCGAGCAGAATCATCGCACCGTGTTCCTTCGCAAGGCGTGCGATCTCCTCCATCGGTTGCAGGACCCCCGTGGATGTTTCTGCGTGCACCAGGGCGATCACCTTGCATCGGGTGTTCTTGAGGGATCTCCTGACAAGCTCCGGATCGATCGGTTTTCCCCATTCTCCTTCAATGAGGCTTACCCTGGCCTCCTGCCTCTCCACCATCTGGCGGATGCGGTCCCCGAAGTAACCGCTCACGCAAACAAGGACAGGATCGCCTGGTTCAATCAAGTTCGCAACACAGGCTTCCATCCCTGAAGAGCCGCTGCCCGGGGTCGCGTTGGTCAGCCGGTTGGCCGTGCGGAAAACCATCTTGAGAAG
Source organism: Deltaproteobacteria bacterium (assembly GCA_020060805.1). Lineage (GTDB taxonomy): Bacteria > Desulfobacterota > DSM-4660 > Desulfatiglandales > HGW-15 > JAHECH01. The sequence continues at coordinate 5,629 of JAGUZM010000279.1, forward strand.
TTCGCCGATACGATCGAGCACTTTCAAATAGGCGGGATCAAGGTGTCCGATGACCGGGGAAGTCAACGCCCTGTAAACCCGCGGATGAATGCAAAGAGGTCCTGGTCCCATCAATGTTCTTGAAGGGGCCTCAAGCTGATGTGCGCTCATAGCCCGTCTCCTTTCCTGGTAATGAGTGTTCTATCTAGCAGTATCGTGTACCTTATATTTCCTAACTTCAATGTCATTTCGAACGAAGTGAGAAATCTAACGTTTCAGAGTAGTTAAAAGATCTCTCCCTGCGGTCGA
>JAGUZM010000050.1 GCA_020060805.1 Deltaproteobacteria bacterium
CCGCTTCCGCAAACGAACATGACCAGAACGAAAAGCCAGAAAGAGGTGGTCTTCATCGCCTCGCCCAGCCCAAGGTCACGAGTGCCCTTTACCCCGGGGACCGGGCCGCTTTTCTCGTCCCCCGGGTTTGAAGACGCGTGGCCATAAGGCCTGAGCCCTAAGCCCGCCGGGTCTCCTTTGATCACCAGGCACGCGAGGGGCAGGTTCACCGCGAGGCTGATCAGGCCGATCCAGAAGTTGCACAAGCGCCAACCGTGCGCCACAAGCAGGTATGTGAAGAGAGGGACGAGGGCAAATTGGCCGAAGCAGTTGCCGGAGAGGCCCAGGCTTATGGCCAGACCCCTTCGCCTTTCAAACCACTTGCTCATGAGGGCCGCAAACAGGGGGATCGTTGTCCCTCCCAGGCCTGTGGCGGACAGGACGCCGTAGAGGAGAAGAAAATGCCACAGGGTGGTCATCGCCGACATCAGCATGGTGCCCGCGGAAAAGAGGATCGTGGAAATGATGATCACCCATTTGGGTCCGTAGCGGTCGTAGAGCCTCCCCACGACGATCACCGAGCCGGCATAGACGGCCATGTTCAGGAACACGGCGAATGAAATGGCGCTTCGGCTCCATCCGAATTCGGCAATCATGGGCTTGATCATCACGCCGATGGTGAGCCTCGCCCCGGCGCTCAGAAAGAGGATGAGAAACGATGCGCCGAGGACGTACCACCCGTAAAAGAGAGAAGGTCCGGGCCGAGGGATTCCGGATTCCATGAGACACCATGCCTTTCGCCTTGATCTGCCGCTGCGGTCGTGTATCCTATTTGGGCCGGCGGGTCGTGTCAAGAAATCGTCCCCCAGGTCAGAGGAAAAACCGTGATCATGGTGGACGGCGGATTTCGTCGCGGAAGCGACGTTCTCAAAGGCCTTGCCTTTGGTGCGTCCCTTGTAGGCCTCGGCCGGCCGATCCTCTATGGGCTGGCTGCGGACGGGAAGGACGGCGTCAAGGGAGTGGTCGAGGGAATCACGGCTGAACTCAAGCGCCTCATGACCATGGTGGGAGCCCCAGGGCCGTCTCACGCCCGGGGGGAAATCCTCATACCCGGTTAGAAGTTCGCCGCGACAGGGCTCGTTTGCTATGCCGGCGCTCCCGCCTGATAATCTCCCAGATAACAGGCGTGGATGAAGGTGTCTCCGAACTGAGGGGCTCCGGCAAGCTCAATGTACCGGACTTTTGAGGCGAGAGCCTGAGCCTCCCCTCTCATGTCCGTCGAAATCAGGGCGAGCTTCGCTCCCATGCCTGCCGCGTTGCCCACCTGACGGAACCGCCTGAGGGGAAGCCGCGGAAGCATGCCGATGGTGATGGCGCTCGACACATCGATGTAAGTGCCGAAGGCTCCTGCGATGATGACGTGTTCGATCTCTTCGTCAGCTCTGCCGTGGGTTTCGAGGAGGATCTGGATCCCTGCACGGATGGCCGCTTTGGCAACCTGAAGATGTCGGATATCCTGCTGGGTGATGACGATCGCCGCCTTGCCCCCGAGCTCCTCCTCGCTGACCAGGATGAATTCGCGGTGCTCGTTTCGGTCTCGCACCCGAGGGTTCGCATCCTGGATTCGGCCCCCCCGGTCTATGATCCCTGAGGCGTACATCTGGGCCATGGCATCCAGGACCCCTGATCCGCAGATGCCCACGGGCGCTCCTCCGTCAATCGTCTGGAATTGAACCTTTCCTTCCTGAATCCGGACCCTTTCGATCGCCCCTTTGCCGGCCCTCATGCCGTGCTTGATCTGGTAGCCTTCGAAGGCAGGGCCTGAGGCGCAGGAGACGGAGCTTATCCGATCACCCTCGATGAGAGAAACCTCCGTGTTGGTGCCTATATCCAAAGCGAGGGTGGGCCCCTGCAATTCCATCAACCGGATCGTCAGGAGAACCCCAACGTGATCGGCGCCCACAAAGCCCGCGATATTGGGCAGGGCATGGACGTAAGCCCCTGATCCAAGACGCAAGCCCAGGTCTCGGGCCTTGTAGTCCAGGGCCATGCTCGCTGCCGGCACATAGGGTGACAGAGCGAGCTGCTGGACAGGAAGGCCGAGGAAAAGATGGTGCATGGCTGTGTTACCCACCACCACGGCCTCCTGGATGTGCCCCCCGTCAACCCCTGCGTCCGCGCAGAGATCGCGCGCCAGTTCATTGATTGCCTCTGCGGCGAGTTTCTGGAGCTCCGCCCTGTCCTGCGGTGATTTTATCGCTCTCTCGATTCGGCTGATGATGTCCTCACCGTAGCTGATCTGGGGGTTCATCGTGCCCTTTGAACCCAGAGACCTTCCATCCTCGAGGTCCAGAAGATATCCCGCTATCTTCGTGCTCCCCAGGTCCACAGCCAGACCGAGCTGCGGGCTGGGCCAGGGGGCGATGGACGTGACCTCATGGAACCGGACGGAGGCTTGGCATTCCCAGTTGAAGGACCTCAAGGTGGTCGACAGGGTGGCGAGGACATCCTTGTCGATCCTGTCGCAAATCACCCCGTGTTCATGGCCAAGGGACTGCAAAAGCCTGTCCGCATCCGCTTTGAGGTCCGCCAAACTCGGAGATGTGAGGTTTAACCGGTATGCGGATACGGCCGGACTCGGCTCAACCTCCACCTCCAGCCCTTCCACCTGTGTCCTCTGGGGCGCGGTCATCGATTCGGGTGGGATTTCAACCCGGCTGTCTTCCAAAGGATGGGCTTGGCAGGCAAGACGCCATCCCTGGCGAAGCTCCTCGGGAGTGAATATTCCCCTCTCGCTGACCGTCGGCTCAGACGCCGCCCCTTTCAATACCCTCACCCTGCAGGACTGGCACTTGCCTTTTCCCCCGCAGACATTTGAAATGCCGACTCCGAGCCGG
>JAGUZM010000118.1 GCA_020060805.1 Deltaproteobacteria bacterium
ATATTCTGCCCTCAAAGAATCTTATGAGGATTATTTTCGTCTATCGGTACTTGTCTCGCCATAGCCTCAGCGACGGCGGATCTCCCGATAGACGAAAAAATATATCCCCCTCAGTGTCCTCTGTGCCTCGGTGGTGAATATGTGCACGCATTCGCGAAACCTTGTACCAAGGCCAGTGAGGCCGGGAGAAGTCATGGGAAGGATGATCGAGTGCATCATTTTTGACCTTGATTCCGTTCTGTACATTCCCTCCGACTTTCTTGAGACGACCCTGATGATTTCAGTCAGAGCGATGATTGACGCAGGCCTGAAGGCCACCCCGAAAAAAGCTCTGAAGAAACTGGAAGAAATCCGTTCCCTCGACCCCAACGGGAAAGACCATTTTGATCAGCTGTGCTTCCATTTCAACGGTAGGCACGACCCCATCGTGATCGCCACAGCGATTGAGCGTTACTGGGACTGCAAGATCGGAATCATGGCGAGCGCCCCTGAGACAAACCGTGTCCTCAGCGTTCTCCATGAAAAATATCCCCTCGCTATCGTGTCGAACGGCCCGCCTCTCAAGCAGGCAGGCAAGGTGGTGCGCCTCGGCCTGAGCCATTTTTTCGCCCGCTACGACAGCCGCCTCAAGATTCAAAAGCATTTCTTTTATGCGGCCTCAGAAATGAAGAAGGTCAAGCCCTATCCCTATCTCTGGCAAAAATGCCGAAAGGATATGGGGTACCGTTTCTCACGGGCGATCATGGTGGGCGATCGTTTTTGGGAGGATGTTTTCGGGGCCAGGAGGCTTGGGATGATCGCGATCAAGGTGAATCAAGGCCCCCATTCCCATGAAACCATCGGGGAGGCTTTTGAAAAAGCTTCCCGGTCAAAACGCATGATGGCCCATTTCATGGGTAAGCACCCCAAGCAAGAAATCCTGCGGCTCATGGAACCTGATCATTCCATCCCTTCCCTCAGGGAACTGGAAAAGACGGTCGCCCATGTGGAGATGACCTTTAAAAGAGGTGTCCACGGCAAAGTGACAGGCACGGTTTCAGCTGTAACCACATCCGGGTGATCCCAGGGGCTTCTCAGCCCGCCACATGGGCGGCGCCCGTTTCTTGGAATCTCTCCCACAAGGCTTCAGCCCCTTCCCCTCATAAACAAATTAACAATATCGGGATGTTATGTTCTGGTCGCTCAACCGAAGGGCACTGTCGGGGCTTCGTGTCGATAGGTCCCGTAAAATGAAGCAAAGGCATGAGAATTGCACTTCCTGGAAGCCAAACGGGCTCGCCCTCTTCAAGGCGTGGGTACTTTCCAGGCAAACATGATCGGTCTTTTGGTCATGGATTTCCAATAAACATGAAGGAGGAGCAAATGAAGCGAAATATCTTTCTGTGCCTTGTTGTGTTGATCGTTTCGCTGGCCGTGGCTTTACCCGCCGTGGCTCAGGAGAAAAAGAAAGAAGAAAAGATCAAGGGAGCTTTGATCGTGAAGGCTCCGCAGCCGGACGCGAGCGGCAAGCTCTCCACGATTGCCATCCAGACCGATAAGGGGACTTTCCCTGTTCTCAGGAACTCCATCGCAAAAAAGATGGAGCCCCATGTGGGAGCGAAAGCTGAGCTCCTGGCGATGCCCAAAGAGATGGACGGCAAGAAAGTCTACGAGGTGTGGACTTTTTCGAGGACCGTGGAAGGGGCTAAGCCGCGTCGCCTTCCTTCAGAATAAGACCGCCATCGTGTCCATCAAGTTTTCTCTGAAACCGCTTTAAACTCCGAGGGGGGACTGCCCCCCTCGGGTCTCTTACGTTCCGAAGATCGCGTCCACGAATTCCTTGGCGTCAAAAGGTCTGAGGTCGTCCAGCTTTTCTCCAATCCCGACAAACCGGATGGGTATCTTGAGGTGATGGCAGATCCCTATCACGATTCCTCCTTTCGCTGTGCCGTCGAGCTTGGTCAGAATGATGCCTGTGACCTGGAGGGCTTTGTTGAAAGTTTCAGCCTGGGCGATGGCGCTCTGCCCCGTGGTCGCGTCCAAAACCAGCCACACCTCATGGGGGGAGCCGGGCAGCCTCTTGCCGGCGATTCGGTAGGTTTTTTCGAGTTCCTCCATGAGATTGGCTTTTGTGTGCAGCCTTCCTGCCGTGTCGATGAGCACCACATCGGTCTTTCTTGACAGGGCTGCGGACAGGGCGTCGTAGACCACCGCGGACGGATCCGATCCCTCTTTCTGTTTCACGACCTCAGCCCCTGCCCGCTCTCCCCAGATCTGGAGTTGTTCGATCGCTGCCGCCCTGAAGGTATCCCCTGCCACCAGCATCACCGATTTACCCGCGCCCCTGAAAAGATGGGCGATTTTTCCTATGGTCGTCGTTTTCCCGACGCCGTTGACGCCGATCATCATGATGACCAGAGGCTCCCCGGGAGCCGGGTCTTTCCGCGCCACCTCCGGCACATCCAGGAAGAGCCGGATTTGGTCTTTCAGGGCCTCTCGGACTTTGTCCGGCTTGTCCAGTTCCTTTCTCTGCACCCCTTCCTCAACCCTCCGAATCAACTCCTGAGTCGTCATCACCCCCAGGTCAGAAGTGAACAGGACCTCCTCCAGCTCTTCCAGGAGGTCATCGCTGATCTCTTTCTTCCCGAGGAGGAGTTGGTCCAGCCTTTCCGTGAAACCGGCCCTTGTCTTGGAAAGCCCCTGTCTCAGCCTGGCGAGAAAGCCCTCTTTCTCTTCTCGGTTCTCTTTGCCTTTTCTTTGGAATATCTTGAACATTCCCCGTCTATCCTTCCGCTCCCCTGCCCGTTGTCATGACCCGGGGATTCTCGTTATTCGATCCGATGCGGGAAGTAAGTAATAAAACAAGAAAGCGATGTAAAGACAAAAAAAGGGACCTCCTTTGACGGGGTCCCTGGAAAACAAGTTAAAACCGAGTTCTAGCAGGGTGCTGAAAAACACCCTTCTCGCGGGTTGCTCAAAAACGCTCAGATACAAGACGCCCGAAATCCCGAGGAGTGAGACGTACATGCAAGTACGTCGCAACGACGAGGGATGAGGGCAACACAGTAGATGAGCGTTTTTCAGCAACCTGCTAGTTGTTGCGAAACCTCTCCAGGTTGACGGACACGATCTTGGATATCCCCTGCTTCTCCATCGTCACCCCGTAGAGGCGATCCACGATCTCCATCGATCTCCGGTTGTGGGTCACGAGAATGATCTGGGAGTACTTCCGTATCTCTCTCAGCAAGTCGTTGAAACGATCGATGTTCGCCTCATCCAGCGGCGCATCCACTTCGTCCAGGAGGAGGAACGGGCTCGGCTTGATCAAGTAGATGGCAAAGATGAGAGCCATGGCCACCAGGGCCTTCTCCCCGCCGGAGAGCAATCCCATATGGCTCAACCTCTTCCCGGGGGGCTGCACTTCCACCAGCACCCCGCTCTCCAGCGGTTTCGTCTCATCCAGGAGTCTCAGGCCTGCGCTGCCTCCATTGAATAGAATCGGAAAAACGATTTTGAGCTTCTGGTCCACGGCCTTGAACGTATCATTGAACCGCTCAAGAGAGGTCCTGTTGATCTTCCTGATCGCTTCGTTCAGGGATGCGATGGAGTCCAGGAGATCCTGGCGCTGGGTGGTGATGAAAGCATACCTCTCCTTCAGGGCCTCATGCTCCTGGATGGCGGTGAGGTTCACTTCTCCGAGCCGGCCCCTTATCTTTTTCTGGTGTTCCAATCTCGCTCTGATTTCAACCGGAGAGTAATCCCCCTGAAGGTATGGCTCGTAGATCTGCGGCAGGTGGAGGCCGTATTTCTCCTTCACCATGTTGGCCAGGGCTTCCATTTTGAACCCTATCTCAGACTGCTCCATTTTGGCCGCATGGATCTTCTCCTTGAGGGCCTCCACCTCCTCCCGAATGGATTCGCCCTTTTTCTCCTCCTCGCGAATGCGATACCGGAACTGATTGCGCTCCTGATCCGCCAGGTTCATCGCTTCTTCAGCCCGCCCCATCTGTTCGTAGAGGACATGGAGCTCTTCCCGCATGCTTTCTTCCCTGCTGCCCCCTTGCTCGTACTTCTCCTGTGCCGTCACGATGTCCTTTTCGATCCTTGTGAAAGTCTCCTGGGCCTCACGGACAAAATCGTCGATTCTCTCCACTTCCCGTGTCAAGCCTCTCTGTTCTTCCCGGGCAAGGCTGTGCTCCATCTTGAGCCTCGAAAGCTCACCCTTGAAACGTTCATACTCTTCTTCGCTCTCTATCAGCTCCGCTTCTTTCTGCTTCAGGTACGCCTCCTCCGCCTGTCGCCTTTCCTTGCAATTCAAGAGTTCGGAGGCGATGCCGCTCAGCGCTTCCTGATGCCTGTTCTTTTCCTTGTCTTTCTGCTCCAGTTCGCTGTTGATCCTGGCCACCATCCTCTCGAGCTGATCCACTTCATGGCTCAACTGAAAAGTCGTTTTGTCCAGCTCATTGATCCCTTCCTGGCAAT
>JAGUZM010000508.1 GCA_020060805.1 Deltaproteobacteria bacterium
AGTTTATCCACGATGGTGTCCTTTTTCATCACGGACAGGGTTCCGATGAAAATCCCGAAGAGAAGGGCAATAGCCGTCGCTGCAAGAACGAGTTCCAGCGTGGCAGGCAGCCTTTCCATGATGAGGGTCATCACATTCTGTTTCATATGGATAGAAACGCCAAAATCCCCCTGGACCACATTCTTCAACCAAATGCCATACTGGACAATGATCGGCCTATCGAGCCCGTACTGTGCTTTGAGCTGTATGATGTCCCGTTCCGTGGCTTGAGGAGGGAGCATCATCACGATCGGGTTGCCGGGAATGACGCGCAGAATGACGAAAGCAATGATGGAAACCCCGAACAGCGTGGTCACCATGTAAAGCAATCGCTTGGAGATGTATTTTAGGTTCATCACAGTTCAGAAAAACGACGGGATCTCCGAAGCCTTGGCAGGCCTCGAAGATCCCATAAAAGATCTGCTACCACAGCATCCCACTACGCCCATTCCATGTAGTAAGGAAGGATCCAGTTGTTTGCATAGTACTTTATCTTCAGTTTCTTCTTGTGAATGATGGGCATCTTTCGTTGGTATAGGGGAATGACCATCCCATGGTTGACGATGTACCATTCAGCTGTCTTATAGAGCTCGATTCTTTTCTTTTCGTCTCCTTCAGAGAGAAGAGGTCCGATTAAGGCATCCACATCCTCCGTATCCCATACGGAATGAGGTGAAGGTCCGAACATCGTGTGGCCGGTAGAATTCTCCGGGTCACCCGTCGCATTGCCCCATACATAGAATGCGGCGGGAGCCAACTTGTCTGCGGCGCGCAATTCGAAATGCTTGGCAATATCGTAGACCTCAATTTTGGCATCGATACCAACCTTCTTCCACATGCCGACCACTGCCTGAACGACTTCAAAATCCTTCGCCACGAAACCATTGGTCGTCTGCACCGTGAATCGGACCGGTTTCTCTTTGGTATATCCCGATACAGCCAGAAGCCTTTCGGCAGTGACGGGATCGTATGGAATGTATAGTTTGGGGTTGTATGCAAGATACTCGGGGCAATTCAGCCCGTACAGGGGTATACCCATATCCTGTAGGACGTATTTTACGAGCGCCTGCCTGTCAATGGCTAAGGTACATGCCAGCCGGACACGCTCATCCAGCATCGGTTCAGCATCATCCACAAAGAGATGCACGACATCCGAGACAGGTTGGGCCACGGCTTTGAGGTTTGGGTTCTTGCCGAGCCGAGTAAATTCCTCTAGGGGCACTTCCAGGGTCAGATCAGAGCTACCGGATTCAACTTCCGCAACCCTGGAGGTGGGTTCGTTAACAAACTTGAAAGTGACTTTCTTTATCTTGGCAGGCCCCCTCCAGTAGTCTCCAAAAGCGGTCAACTTGAGGTGGCTGCCTTTGATGTATTCGGTGACCGTGTATGGACCGGACCCGACAGGTTTCCTCAAAAACTCCTCGAGGCCGACCTTCGTGAAATAGTTCTTGGGATAAACGTATGAGCCGAGAAAACAGAGCCAGGCGATGAGAGAGGGAAAGGGCTTGGATAATTTGCATGAGATGGAGTGTTTCCCTGTGACCTTTGTCTCCTCGATGGCTGCCCAGATAAACTGAAGGACCATACCCTGGCCCTTCATCCGGTCGAATGAGAATTTCACGTCCTCGGCCGTCAGCTCATCCCCGTTGTGGAACTTAATGCCTTTCTGAATTTTAGCCTCAAAACGCAGCTTGGCCTGGTCCGTGTAACCATACTCACTGAATACCTCCGGGATGATCTTGAGATTCGGTTCCTGGGTTGTGAACTGATCAAAGACGCATTTCCATGGGCTTTGAACTGTTGGAAAGACCGAGTTCATAGCGTCCCACGAGGGTATGTCAGCGTTAAATGCGATGGTGAGGCCTTCCTCTGCAGCGAAGGCGTCTCTGGTGAAACCCTTAAACAGCGAGGTGCTGCTAAGGGCCGCTGCCCCCACACCGGTGTACTTAAGAAATGTACGACGATCAATCCCCTTTACTCCCGCTCGCCCTTCTTTTTCCATGCCATCCACCTCCTTTTTCTTGCTTGCTGTTTCTGAAAAGGGTTCGTGAAATCCGGCCCGCTCTCTTTCCGGGCATCAGACCAAAAGCTCCTCCGCCCGTGCACTCAAGGACTGACCACAGTCAGCATTTTTCGGTCGTCCAACGCTCATAACCGGCGCCCTTTACCCGGGGTGCGTCGCTCCGCTTACCGACATGGGCCGTCCTGGTGGGTGTGCAGGAGCAACCTAGGGAAAACAGCCCCAGTCTAAGTATCCTTCAAAAGTTGCATCGCAGCGAGACGCCCGGAGGTGGCGTTCAGCCCTCCACCGGGCCATGTCGAATGGCCGGTCAAATAGAGACCCTTGATCGGTGTCCGGTACCTCGACCATCCGGGAAACGGTCTAAAAACGAAATTCTGGTTAAGGTGGTGCCGCCCGCCACACATGTCGCCTCCGACGATATTGGGATTCTCCTCTTCAAGATCCTTGGGTGTATATACGAGGCTCTTCCTGACGATCGTCTTTATATTCGGCGCATAGGCGGCAATCTTCTCGATGACCCGGTCGCAGATGGCCTGCTTCAAGTTATCCCAGCTTTCCACGTTGATTTTCCCCAAAGAATCTCCTTTTGGCTGGCTCGGAAAAGCGCGGACCTGAACCCACAAGACATGTTTGCCTTGGGGGGCACGGGTCGGATCGATGCGGGACTGCTGCGCTATGACGAGAAGCGGGCTGCTCGGGAGATAACCCTCCACGACCTGTGCGTACGTCGCAGCGATGTCGGACATGTACGGGGCGACATGGACATAGGCAGAATCAGTCAAGTCCTCCGCAGCCTCCCATTGAAGGGGTTGATCAAGGGTGAGGTGGATCATCAGGGTCCCAGGGCCAAATTTGTAATTTCTGGATTTTACGACAAAGCTTTCAGGAAGTTCCCTTTCATCGACGAGTTTGATGAACTGGTTCGGGGTGACACAGGCGACCACTCCCTTTTTTGCAGAAAAGGATCTTCCGTCATCTGTTTTGACACCAACAGCCTTTCCGTTATTGACAGAAATCTCCGTCACACCATGGCCTAGAAGGAGTACCCCCTTCCGATCCCTCACTGCCTTCACAAGGGCGCTGATCAATTTTCCGGCCCCTCCCTTCGACAACGCCAACCCGTTCAGGTGGTCTGCGGCTGATTCCAGGAATGAGAAGGTCGCCCCACCAGCACAATCAGGGCCGAGACCCAGATGAAAAGCCCACGGAGACAAGAGAGCTTTTGCTTCAGGACTCTCAAACCGTTCATCCAGAAAAGACCTGGGGGACATGATCAAAACTCGAATCAGGTCTGCCAGCTGACCGTAGCCGAGTTTCCTGTAGATTCTCCAGGCCTGCCTGGCAAATTTGACGGACGGCATAGGCATCTGAAGCACGGGGAAGAGATAGGGGGCCACTTTCCCGAAATAGGCAATCATTTCGCTCCACGCCCGACCGTCGTTGGGCGAATACCGCTCAAACTCCTGACGCGTTTTTTCTGCGTCCGTGTAGACCCGAATGCATTTCCTGTCTGGAAAGACACTCGAAAAAGGCTGCCGGCCCGCGACCACCTCGAACCCGTTGCGGTGGAGTTCGTCCTTAAAATCCGCGTAGACCCTGGAGCCCATGAAGAGTCCGATATTGGTGGCAAAACGGTCATGGTTGAAGCCGGGTTCAAGGATCTCCCCGTTCTTTGCCGCCCCCCCAGGCTCCTTTGAACGCTCGATGAGGAGAACCTTCAACCCTGCCTGTTGAAGGTAGAGCGCTGCGGTAAGGCTATTGTGGCCGGCTCCAATGATGATGATGTCTGCATCGTGTTCTGTCATGGCTTCATCTCCAGTCCTTTAAACCAGTTAACGATATCTGCCAGCACCCTATCATAATTATCCGACCAGATCATCTCATTGAAGATCTCAACGTCATAGCAGCCTTTATACCCGGC
>JAGUZM010000172.1 GCA_020060805.1 Deltaproteobacteria bacterium
GCCCTGGAGGGCCGCTTCTCTCTTTTCTCTCTCACCGATCACGTCACGGAGCTTACTTTTCAGGCCCTCAGCCGTCTTGGCCAGGCTGCCCACCCTTGCCTCCAGTCCGCTCATCTCCCTTTTCCTGGCCAGGATTCCGTGGGAGCTGTGGGCCAGCTTTCCGCCGCTCAGGATGCCGCTCCGATCCACCACATCCCCTTCGGGGGTCACCAGGGAACGGTCTTTTCCGTTCCTCGCCCAGGCGGAGATGGCCTCGCTCAGGTCAGGCACCAACTCGGCGTTTCCGAAAAGCGTGTCCATCAGATGACCATAGCGATCCGGCGCCCTCACCATGTCGCGCAGGAGGGGGAAATCATGATGGTGGCCGTTCCCGTTCTTGCCGTTCAGGTCCTTCATCGGAACAAAGCTGCTTCTTCCCTTGGCATGGGATTTGAGGTATTCAATCGCCTCCTTCCCGTCCCTTTGCGTCTCCACGATGATGTACTGGAGCTTGTCTCCCAGGACAGCTTCCACCGCCTGTTCGTAGGCGGGTTCAACCTCGATCACGTCCGCCACCAGGCCGATGATCCGTCCCTCCCGCCTCGCCTCCAGGTCATCCGCTTTCATGATCGTCCTGACGCCGATCTTGTACCCTTCAAAATTCTCGGTGAGGCTGCGGAGGCTGGCCAGTCGGGTCTGGTTCATGGTCAGGTCCGATTCCGTGGATTTCAGGTCAGCTTCAATGCCCTTCCTCACCTGTTCCATTCCGTGGAATGCATTCTGCTCCCTCCCTATGTCGGCTTCGATAACTTTTAACTTCTGAGCCAACGCTTCCCTGACTTGGTTCTTGCGCTGGGACGCTTGAAGGACGTTTTCCATTTTCAGGGTGACTTCCTCTTTTTCCTTCTCCAGCCGTGACCTGCTGTCGGTGATCTCCTCGATCCTGGTGTTGAGGTACCCTGACTCCTGGTTCAAGCTCATCTCCTTGGAGATTCTGGAGCTGACCCTGGTTCTCGCCTCTTCATAAGCTTCCTTCACCTGTTTCAGGAATTCATGCCGGTTTTTTGCTCTCCCGTCAGCCACGGCCATCTCATCTTCCAGGACCAAAGATCCCTGCTGGATGGCGCTGATCTTGTCCAGAAGAATCCTCTTTTCCTGCTCCAGTTCGCCGAGCCGGCGTCTCAGGTCCTCCCTTTCCTTCTGGAGCCTGCTGGCGATCTCCACCTGCATCCTTCTCTCGGCGGCAACGGACTCGAGCATGGATTCCTTCTTGCTCACCTTTTCTTTGCACATCAGGTAGTTTTGTCTCAGCCCGGCAATCCCCCGGTCTTTCTCTTCCAGGTCCAGGTTCATGGTTTCGATTTCGGCCTGGATCGCGGAAAAATCTGTGGAACGGGCGATCTCCTCGTGAATCAGGTCTTCCGTGGACCTCGTTTTCCTGCCCGATTCCTCTTTGAGTTCGTGGAACCCGTGGGCGTCCAGGATCAAATCCAGACGCTTGATCTCCTCCCCGACTGCCTTGTAACGCCTCGCTTTCGCAGCCTGTCTTTTGAGAGACCGCATCTGCCTTTCCACTTCCACCAGGATGTCTTCCACGCGCTGGAGGTTCGCCTGGGTCAACTCGATTTTTCGCTGGGATTCTTCGACCTTCTTTTTGTACTTGGTGACGCCTGCCGCCTCCTCGAGCATCGCCCGTGTTTCCTCAGGCTTCTGCTCAACGATAGCACCGATCTTCCCCTGCCCGATGATGGAGTAGGCTTTGTTCCCCAGGCCCGTATCCATGAACATCTCTTGAATGTCCTTGAGCCGGCACGGAACGTTGTTGATGAGGTACTCGCTTTCGCCCGACCGGTACAATCGCCTGGTGATCGCCACTTCGCTTTCATGGGCAAATTGTGTGGGGAAAGATCCATCCCCGTTCTCCAGGAGGATGCTCACCTCTGCCATGCCGAGGGGCTTGAACTGGTCGGATCCGCTGAAAATGACGTCTTCCATGTGACGCCCCCTCAGGGTCTTCGCACTTTGCTCTCCCATGGCCCAGCGGATGGCATCGACAATGTTGCTTTTGCCGCATCCGTTGGGCCCGACAATGGCGCTCAACCCAACGGGGAAGGAAATCTCTAACCTGTCCGCGAATGACTTGAAGCCCGTGATGGAGACTTTCTTGATCTTCATGGGTCCCTCTCGCTCTTGGCTGAAGTACGCCGAAACTCTTAAGAATGTGTAGCAGATTCCATCGGCCTTGTAAAGGGGAAATACTATATGCTGTATAAGATTGACGTGATATCTTCAATAGGTAGTAGGAAGTCAAGCCATGATTAATAATATTGACAAATGAGATAAACTAGGTAAGATATTATCATTCTTTAGTTAAATGGGAAGAAAGTTGAAACCTCAATCCAAAGCCATGATTCGCTTTGTTATCGCCTCTTTTTTCTTCTTGGTCCTTTTGCGAGGTCAGGTTTTCTCCCAAGGGACTGAGGAGACCTACTCCATTTCACTCGTACAAACCGCTGAGGTGGAGAAAGAAAAAAACAGGGAAGTGAGGGAGGTTGATAACCGGAAGGTCCTGGCCGAGAATTACACGGTGAAGAAAGGGGATCATCTCTGGCAGCTCTTCCGCGAGAGAGGCATGCTTGAAAAAAGGGATCTCCCTGAATTGATCGCCGTGCTCAGGCGGCTCAACCCTTCCCTCACAAACCTCGACCTCATCTATCCGGGTCAGAGCGTGGTGATTCCCCTGACCCTGACCCCGCTCAAGGGGCTGCCGGTCCTGGCCCGAGCTGTTCCTGAAACCGCTCTCCCTCTCGAGGCGCTCAAAGATCTCGACCTGGAAAACTACACTGTCAGGCCGGGAGACGCCCTGATCAGGGTGGTCAGGGAGCGCTTCAGGGTTTCCGACCAAGACATATCCCCCCAGTACCTGCAGATGCTCAAGAGGGTCAACCCGGACATCGAGAACCTGAACCGCATCTATCCTGGGCAGGTTGTCAAGCTCCCCGTCTTCTCTTCTTACCTGGTGCACGCGCCGATCAAACGCGCGAAGCCCCCTGCTGAGCCGGTCCAGAAGAAACCCGCCGTCGAGGTAGCGAGCCTCAACCAGCAGCTCACAGAGATCTTCTCCCTTATGGGTGAGGAGTGGATGACAACGGGCGAGCATTTCATTCCCCTCAAATCAGGAGGGCAGGTCAACTTGAAGGCTGATTCGTTTCCTGTCCTTCTCCTGTCGAACGGGAACAGGGTGATCGTTGACCTTCACCAGGAACTTCCCGAGCGGATCGCCCAGGTGATCGCTTCCAACTGGGATAACTACCGGATCGTCCACCTCAAGAAAGAAGATGACCTGAAGAAGGCCCTGGACAAGATCCTTTCTGTTTGCGGGTATTTTCGGGTTCACAAGCAGGGAGAGCCCCTTGAACTCGTCGGGGACATCCGTATCCGCATGACCGCTGACTGGATCATTCAGCCCTTCCCTCCCCCTGATCAGAGCCTCGGCCCCATGACTCTCATCACCCTCGCAGACCCCGCCGCAGGGAGGATGTCTTCCGACATACGGCGTTTCCTCGAAGGCATTGATCTCAAGGTGATTGAGTATCCGTCCTCTGAGCCCTCCAAGGCGGCGCCTCCGGAAAACGTGGAAATCCTGAACGCCGGGGACGACAAGCCGGAACTGATTGAAATGGTCCTCAACCTGAGGGGCCAGCCTTTTTCAAGAAACGTCGAGGTGCCGGTCTTCGAAGGCCGTAAAACGCAGGTCCGCCTGCTCATCAAGGCTGATTTTTTGCTGCAACTGGAAGGCAAAGAGGCGGTCATCGACTGCTCGGGCCTCGGGCAGGAAACCCTCGCTCTTCTCCGGGATCAGGGCATTCCGGTCCTCTCCCTTCACGGAGAAAAAGATCCTTCCCTCACCGTTTCCAGGGTCCTGGCGTTCATCGGGGTTGAGTTCGACTCCAAGCCCCATCCATTCATGGCGGCAAGCAGGGGCGAGACGAAGAATATCAGGATGACGATTCCCGGGATCATTTTTCAGGACAACCACGGCCAGAACATCTTCGCCAGCCATCTGAAACTCCCTGATGAAATCGTGGGCTTTTTGTCGAAGCGGGGATATAAGGTCCTGAACCTCGCCCTCTCCTGAGTTCCCTCTGTCCCTTCCCGCGCCTTTTTCAGAAAAAGCTTGACACTCAAATGATAAACCCTGGAGTATTCTGTCAGGAAATTCATCGTTGGAGGATTTGAGACCATGGCCCTGAAGACGCCTGAGGAGTTTGAACAAAGTTTGAAGAAGTTGAAGCCGAGAGTATTCATGAACGGTCGCAAGGTTGAAGACATCCTTGAGAACAGGAACACCCGCACCGTCGTGGAGGCCAACAAGGCGAGCTACGCCTGGGCTCTCGATCCCAATCACAAGGAGATCATGTCCTGCTACTCTCCCCTCGTCAAGGAGCAGGTCAACCGGTACACCCATGTGAGCAGGAGCAGGGATGAGCTGGTGAAGAAAGCCGAAGCAGGCACGTTCACCGCAGAAAACCTGGGAACCTGTATTTACCGCTGCGTCGGCTACGATGCCTTCCACTCCCTGGCCAGCACCACCTGGGAGATGGACCGGGATCTCGGCACGGCCTACCACCCGCGCTTCATGGAATATCTCCGGATGGTCCAGGAAAACGATCTTTCCGTGGCCGGAGCCCTGACCGAGCCGAGGGGCAGCCGAAACAAGAAGACCCTGGACTGGCCGGATCCCTATCTTTCCCTGAAAGTCGTGGAAAAGAACAAAGAAGGCATCGTGGTGCGGGGGGCCAAAATCAACATCAGCGGCGCCTATGCGAGTCATGAACTGGTGGTGCTTCCCCAGTCAGCCCACTCTCAGGGAGAGGAGGATTACGCGATCGCTTTTGCCGTCCCTTCCGATACCAAAGGCATAACCTATGTATGCCAGTATACGCCCTACTCTGCCGAGAGGGACATGGCCGATGATCTCCAGGAATTGGGCAACCCCCTGTTCGGTCAGCGTGAAACATCCATGGTGATCTTTGACCATGTCTTTGTGCCCTGGGAGCGGGTCTTTCACTGCGGGGAGCACCGTTACTCCGCCAAACTGGTCACCCGGTTCGCCAAGACCCACCGGATGACCTGCGGCGGCACCTGCAAGGTCGGGTTTATGAACCAGATCATCGGAGCGGCCAAGCTGATCCAAGAATACAAGGGCCTTGAAAAAGCGTCCCACATCAATGAGCAGCTGACGGAGATGGTTGTCCTGAGAGAAACGGGACGGGCCTGCGGCCTTGCTGCCGCCCACAAGGGCGCCGAGGATCCGGAAGGCTCCGGCGTGTTTTTGCCGGATGAAATGATGGGGAACGTGGCCAAGCTGAACATTTGCAACGCCTTCTGGCGGGCCATGGCCTTGGCCGGGGACATCGGCGGCGGGCTCGTCGTCACCATGCCTTCCCTGAAGGAGCTGAAAAACCCTGAAGTGAAGGATTACGTTGAGGAGTTCTACAGCTTCGGGTCCGACGAACCGACGGAGAACATCATGAAGGTACACAAACTTCTCCAGAACTGGACAGCCGGGCTCCACGGTGTGGGCACGTGGCACGGTGCCGGGCCGGTGATGGCCCAAAAGATCATGCTCCAAAGGGTAATTGATTTCAGCCACGAAAAAAACCTGGTGAAAAAGACCCTGCGACTCAAGGAGAAAAAGTCTGAGCAGTGAACCCGGGGATGGTCTCTGTTGCACTCCTTTCCACGCCGTGGCCCT
Source organism: Deltaproteobacteria bacterium (assembly GCA_020060805.1). Taxonomy (GTDB): domain Bacteria; phylum Desulfobacterota; class DSM-4660; order Desulfatiglandales; family HGW-15; genus JAHECH01. The sequence goes on from JAGUZM010000172.1 coordinate 5,738, forward strand.
TGTTCAACCGGCCCTCCATCCAGCTGGGAGCTTTGAAAGCATTCCTCCGGCGCGAGGTTCGCGGCATCTTTGTGGACGCCCACCATGTCTACCTGGGAATTGCCGGCACTCTCGGCTACGACCTCTACAACCGCATCAGCGTAAGGACCTGGCTCTCGGAAGCCGTTTACGGAGCGCTTCTCTACCCGGAGCGCCAGGACATCATCAGCCGGTTGTGGCATAAGCGCCCCTCCCGTCCCCGGAAGCCTGGGTTCGACGAAATCTGCCGGGTTGTCCGGGAAGCATCCAAGGCATTCATCGCAGGCCGCGATTGGAAGGCCTATCAGCTCGTCGGGTTCTCCGTATGCTTCGGCCAGCTTACAAGCGCCCTGTATTTTGCCCGAAAAATCAGGGAACGGGCACCTTCTCTCAAAATCGTTTTCGGAGGGTCTTCATGCGCAGGAGACTTGGGCAGGAGTTTTCTCAGGGCATTTCCGGACATCGACTTCATCATATCCGGGGAAGGAGAAGAGCCTCTTGCCCATCTCGCCAGATGGGTTGCCTCTCCCGGCGCCTCGGATCTGCCGGCCCCCATGGCCGGGCTCTTTTTCTCCGGAGACGACGGGAGCATACCCTCGGAGAAATCCAGCCAGGTTCCCGGCCTCGATGACCTGCCCCTGCCTGACTATGAAGATTACTTCCGCCAGCTGGACTCCCTCGCCCCTCGGAAACACTTCTTTCCCGAGATTCCCGTGGAGATATCCCGGGGATGCTGGTGGCGAAAGCCTTCTCCTTTATATCATCACCGGGGCTGTGCCTTCTGCAATCTAAACCTCCAGTGGAAAGGGTACAGGGCCAAATCGCGGAAAAGAATCATCTCGGAACTGAAAACCTTTGCTGAAAGATACCGGGTCCTTTCCGTCTCTTTCATGGACAACCTGCTTCCCATGGATCAGTCGGTCACGCTATTCCAGGGGATCGCGCAACTGGGCAAGGACTTGCGCCTCTTCGGGGAGATTCGAGGCACCGCGTCTCTAGCCGAACTCGCGGCCATGGGTTCAGCGGGCATGGCCGAGGTCCAGGTGGGGATCGAGGCGTTGAGCACCGGCCTTCTCAGGAAAATCAACAAGGGCACGACCGTGATTGAGAACCTGGAGATGATGAGAAACTGCGAAGCCTCGGACATGCCCACCCTCCTGGCCAATTTAATCACCCAATTTCCAGGAAGTGACGAAAAGGACGTGGAAGAAACATTGATCAACCTCGCCTTTGCCCGGCCTTTTCGACCCCTCAAGGTCGTCCCCTTCTGGCTCGGCTACGGGAGCCCGGTCTGGAATGCTCCGGCCCGTTTCGGCATCAAGAAGGTTTACAACCATCCCCTCTACTCCCGTCTTTTCCCGCCCCAGGTCATGGGTACTCTCCTCCTCATGATCCAGGATTACCGGGGGAGCCTGAAAGCCCAGGACCGGCTCTGGCAACCTGTGAAGAAAGCGGTGAAGGCATGGGAAAAAGCTTATTCAGGCCTCCATCGAGGCGCCAAGAGCCGCCCGATTCTCTCCTACTCGGACGGCGGTGATTTCCTGATCATCTCGGAAAGACGATACGCCTCGGAGGATATGAACCACCGTCTCAAAGGATCATCCAGGGAGATTTACCTCTTCTGTGAACACGCCCGTTCCACCGCTGAGATTGTGGGCCGTTTTGGGGGCCTTGGGGAGGAAAAAGTTCTCCCCTTCCTGAACATGATGGTGGAGAAGAAACTCATGTTCAGAGAAGGGGAGCGTTATCTCAGCCTTGCCGTCCCGTTAAGGGGTTACATGCGCCGCAGGGCCTGACCTCGCACTGAATCTCCGCCCACAAAGGATTGTTGCGGTTCTTGAATTTGGATTCACTGCGCTAGGCGCAAGGATCAGAAGGTTTCTTTCAAAACAGGTTTTACCCTGTACCTTGCACCTTGCACCCTGACCCGCTTTTTTTATTTACCTGCCTTTTTCCTCAGGTCTTCAGCCATTTCCCTGATCTCGACCAGGCTCTGCTGCATTCGGCTCCATCCGTACCAGAAGGCATAATCGGGGTTGGCATGGAACGTTCCCATAAAAGCGCGCATCCGGTGCTCCATGAACATCAGCCATAGCTTGTGATCGATCGTCGTCGGCGCGTCGTGGAGGGTCAGGAAATCGGGAAAGGCGTAGTTGTAGTTCTTGGGCTTCTTCAGGATGCCGTCCCTGTAGAGGTTCGCCACGATCTGAATCGCCTCAGCCAGAAGCCGCTCCGTCTCCCTCACCGTCTGGTCCCCTTTTTCCAGCTCCCGTCTTGCAAAGCTCAGGGTATGGCAGGAGTTGCACGCCTTCAGCATTTTGACCCGTTCTTCGCTCCACTCCTTTTGGGTCATTCGGAAGAAGTCTTCCTTTTTGGCGACGTTCATTCGCGCCGTGGGCTTGCCTTCCGGGTCCAACATCCCGAGGGCCTTCAGATAGGTTTTTCGCGCCTCCGCCTGCTTCTTGTCCTCGGGCAGAGGCAGCCTGACGCCGTAAAAACCCCAGGCTGTTCTCACTTCATGGTTTCCTTCCCGCATGTGGCAGGTCTGGCAAGTGGGCGCGGCCGTTGTCTCCGGCAGGGTTCCGTTCTGCTTGAGGAGATACCTGACCCCGTGCTTCGAAGAGGAATACATTTCCCACTGGGGGTGGTCGAACCCCATGTGACAGGTCTGGCACGCTTGCGGCTGCCTCGCCTCTTTGACGGAAAAGGTGTGCCTCGTATGGCAAACATCGCAGGATGCATACCCGAAACCGGCGCCGTTCTCCCTCATCTCCTTGATCTCCGCGTCGGCCTTGATCCCCACCTTGTGGCAGCCGCCGCACCCCTTCATCCCGTCGATCATGGCCATCGGTTGCCAGTGGGCTGTGGGCATGGCTTTCATGCTGCTCCAGGCCAGGGCGTGCTTGCCTTTCTTGAACTGATCTCCCCTGACCTGGTGGCACATGATGCATCGGTCCGGTTTCATGGGGAGCGACTTATCCACGTCTTCTTCTGACATGTGGTGTTCGCCGTGGCAGACGGAACAGGAGACCTCGGCCTTGCTGTGCTTGCTCAGTTTCCAGTCCCCTACAATGTTGGGGGTGACATTGGTATGACAGGTGACGCACTCCTGTTTGATCGTCCATTTTTTCTCGATCGGGTACTGAGCCGCGAGCCACGCGTTGTATCCCCCTTCGAGGACGGAGACCTTCTTGAACCCCAGATCACCCAACTGCGCTGCCACCCGGGCAGCGGTGGATTCATCCGGTCAAGCTCAGTAGAGAATCAGGGGCTCGTCTTTCGAGTATTTCGCCGCCCATACTTTCGCCTCAAAAGGGTGCTCGTGAACGGCTCCGGGCAGCTTCTGGTCGCTCGTACGCCATTGCTCCTCGATTCGCACATCTATGAGCGTGACCTTTCCCTTTTCCAGCATGGCTTTCAGCTCTTCCTTGGTAACCCTGGGGATCTCGGGGAAAGGGATGTCCCTCTCCGGACTCCCCTTCTCGCTCGCCCCAGTGACGAAAGAGACTCCTATGAAAGCGAGAAAGAGTAAGCCTCCCAGCACCGCTCCGATCAGACCCTTCATAAGCATCCGCCTCCCGTTCTTTGCCTCTTCAAAAAGACCACGGTATTTCCTGTACCACAAAAAACAGAAGAACGCAAAGGTCAACAGAGAAAAGGCTGTCCTTGAACCTTGGCAGGGAATGTGCGAATGTCTTTATACTGCATTATCCTGCTCAGGAGGAACGCCATGGATCCCAAGAAACCCGACCCTGCGAGGGTTGAAGCGCTGAGGAACCTGCCCAAGGAAATCATGCAATCCCTCACGAAGGAGGAGGTGCAGGTTTTCCTGTTCGATAACGAGTGGCCGGATTCCCTGAGGGAGAAACTGAAGGATTACATCGTGGATAAAGCATAGAGCAAAAACTCACCCCGAGAGCACGAAACAAGAAATGGTCGATTTTTCGTGTTTTCCTTGTTTCGTGTTTTCGTGATTGATGTTTTTTAACTTTAGGGATACGGGGCCATGCCCATTTCCTCAAGGCCGTATCTGAGTCCTTCCGGGGCGGCGACCCAATATTGCGGGATTTGAGGCCATCCCGGAAGACTGGCAGGGGCTCAGATCAGCAAACCCCGCCATATTGGGTCGCAAGAAGCCTCTGGTCACCTGGGGACTGGAGATA
>JAGUZM010000531.1 GCA_020060805.1 Deltaproteobacteria bacterium
GTACTCTATCGTATCCAGAATACTGACAAAGTGCTCCCCTTCTTCGTGAACCAAAAGGCGATAAAACTTTTTTTCAAAAAGATCCTCTGTTTGGTCGGCTCTCGCCTGATAGTACTTCATCCCTTCGTCTTCCAGTTTCGCCGCCATCTTCAGGGCGTCGATATCCGTCGAGGTCCCCTTTATTCTTTCCTTTATGCCCACCGTTGCAGCGGCGAAAATATTCCTGACCGTCTCTTTGTCGCTCCTTGTCAAAATGACTTCTGGCCATTCTCCTGTCTTCTCGATCGACTCATAAAGTTCTTTGATCTTCCTGACATGTTTCTCCTCAGCTTTGATCAATGATCGGAAGATCTCTTTTGCGAGTTTGCTTTGAACCCTTTCCATCGCCTTTGAATAGAAGGATTTGCCGTCTTCCTCCATCTTCAAAGCCTGCCTGAGGGCCTCCGTCCTTCTATCCTTCATCCAACCACCTCCCCTTTCTCAGAACTGGATGTCGAAATTCATCCCCGAAAGATCTTTCAGATGAGGCATCAGAGACTTTAGCCAGTCTGTCTGGGATGCTTTCTTGTAATCCTCTCTGCTCTGTACCCCGATATTTTCCTGGAAATATACGGTCAGGTACTGTTGACCCTTATCGCCCACGTTCTTTCCGCGCCAGATCACCATCACACCGGGCACTTTCTTGAGAAGAGGAATGTGCTCCTCGTTGTACCATCTGTTGAAGTCGCCCTCTTTGCTAGGCTCCACATTGACTTGCACCGTCCGGATGAGGCTTCCCTTGTTGAATTGAGTCTGCACCGGTCCAGGCACAATCACCTCATAATTGAGGCCCTCGAAGTTCTTCAGTGAAGGCCTGACCGCTTTCGCCCATTCGGTTTGGCTTGCAGCCTTGTACTGCTCTGACTTCTGAACGTTCATGTTTTCATGGACATACAGGTAGAAATACTTCTGCCCTTTTTCGCCCAAATTGACCCCTCTGTAAGTCCATATCACCCCGGGCACCTTCAATAGCAGGCGCTCATGCTCGGAATTGTACCAACGATTAAACTCATCCTCCATTTTGGGATCGACATCAACGCGAATGACCCTGATAATGTTTCCTTCCTTCAGCATAAGTGGCTCCTGACTATGGGTTTGGGTGGTGAACAAAAATAGAAAAGTGGCTGACAAACAAATGGACAATGCGATTGAGCCCAGGGTTTTCATTCCTTCTCCTCCTTTCTGGAAGTCAAGACTATGCTTCCCTGCCCCAGCTGCCCTCTTCTATGGCCCCGAAATTAGCAAGCGACGGTCCTTACCGCATCAATTGAGGCAAGGTCAAAGCGATTTGAGGAAAAATGAAAATAATAGCAACGCACACCATCAGAACAACGGTAAAAGGCATCGCTCCCATCACCACCTCCTGAATGGGCGTTTCAGGGCCGGCGACACCTTTGATGATATAAAGGTTCATGCCCATAGGGGGTGTGATATTGGCCAGTTCACACATCATACAAACAAGAACGCCAAACCAGATGGGATCGTAGCCAAGGTTGGAGATTATCGGAAATATCGTGGGCAAGGTCAGGAGAATCATAGGGAGCCCATCCATCAGCATACCGAGAGGGACGTACATAAATAGAACCGCAATCACGGTCACATAGGTCGGGACCGGAAGTCCTCCCACAAAAGAAGCGAGCTTTGCCGGGATGCCGCTTAAGGTCAGGAACCCGTTAAAAATCTGAGCACCAATCAGGATCATGAAGATCATCGCGGTGGTCTTTACCGTGCCGAGAATGGCAGCCGAAAAGTCATGCCATTTCAGGCGCTTTCTCAAAAACACGATGATAAATGAGGCAAAGGCTCCCGCGGCCCCTGCCTCTGTCGGTGTGAAAAGACCCAGGTAGAGCCCGCCAATGATCACGACGAACAACGTGAGCATCCCCCAAACCCCCCAGAGAGACCTGAATCTCTCGTTCCAAAGAATCTTGGGCCCCCGAGGACCCAGGGCAGGATTGAGAGCGCATCTCACATAGATTAGTGTCAGGAAGCTGAGACTCACCAGCAAACCCGGCACTATGCCCGCGATAAAGAGCTTGCCGATAGAAGTACCTGTCAGGATTCCGTACACGATGAAAACGACGCTCGGAGGAATGAGGATGCCCAAAGTTCCGCCGGCAGCGACGCAACCCGTTGCCAAACGCGGGCTGTACTTAAACCTCCTCAGCTCAGGAATAGCTACCGTTCCCATGGTCGCCGCTGAGGCAAGACTGGAACCGGTGCACGCGGCAAAAAGCGTGCACGCCACTGTCGTCGCGAGGGCAATGCCGCCGGGCTGGCTTCCTGCCCATTTATAGGCCACGGCGTATAGGTCTTCACTGATTCGGGACTCGTAGGCGAACTGCCCCATAAGAATGAACAGAGGAATCACGACCATCGAGTAGCTGCTCGCCCAAGTGTACGGAACACTCGCAAGGAGATACGAAGCGGATTGGAAATTTCTGACCAGCCCAAATCCCAGAAAACCGACAACCATGAAGGCGAATCCTATGGGCATGCCGACATAAATCAGCAGGAAAAAAAGACAAAGGCATATGACCCCGACCGTCACCGGCTCCATGCCTCACCCCCTTTGCCAGCGTTGAGAAAGTTGATAAAGTCCACGATGAGTTGAAGGCAAAGCACGCCCACCCCTATGGTCACGAAAAAATGAAACGGATAGGCCGGGATGTTCAGGATGTCAATGATCTCCCTGGATTCCATAGACACAAGAGCTTTCCTCACCGACTGCCACGCCATGATACCAAAAACACCGAACGCGATGAGGGACCTTATGGCACCCACCACGGACTGAGTCTGCGGCCGGAAACCGATGAAAAACATCTCCACTTTAACGTTTCCATCGAGAGACTGCGTGTAGGGCCAGGCAAAAAAGACCACTCCCACCAGGAGAATTTCGCTCATGCCTAAGCAGCCTTTAATGGGGCTTGCCAAAAGGTACCTCCCGAGCACATCCATTGCTCCGATGATCATCAACACCATGAGCATGACTGCGCTTAGGAAACACAGACTCTTATTCATGACCGAAACGGTCTTCAGAAAGCTGGTTTTCATCTCCCTTACCTAGCGAAAGGTTTCTTTACGCCCAGCTCAACGAGCGTTTTATAAAGCTCATCAACCGCTTTTTCGGCCGGCAAACCCCGCCCCTTCGCATTCTCTACCCATTCCCCGAAGATAGGTTTAAAGACTTGATTCAACTGGTCTGTCTCCTCGGCTGAGAAGTTGCTCAGCTTTCCACCGGCCTCCAGGAACATCTTCTTACCAAGATCATTGAAGTCCTGGAAAGCGTCGGCCATCATCAGTGAATATCTCTCGGTGTTATCCGTCAAAAGCTTTTGGACCTTCTCCGGGAGTTTTTTGTACGTTGATTTGTTTACGGCTAAGACATAAGGCCCGCAACTCATGGAGACGTCCGTGGCGAACTTTACAACTTCTTGCATCCTGAAAACGGGCATGGCAGGCCAGATTTGCCAGCAGCCATCGATCACTCCCGTATCAAGAGCCGAATAGACTTCGGTCACAGGCATGCTGACCGGAGTTGCGCCAGCCCTTTCCACCATCTTCGTGTGGATGGTATACGGAGCGCTCACCTTTTTCCCCTTCAAGTCAGCAATCTTCTCCACCGGCTTATTACGCCACATGAATAAGAACGCTGCGTTGTTCCCCACACCGATGGGAATGAACTTGTCGAATTCCTTATCCAGATAGCCCTTCTTCCAGAGCTTGTAATAAGCCATGACCACCGAACGGTTCGTCGGATAGTGGATTGGAAGCGTCATCATCTCAGTGATAGGAAAGCGCCCGGGGCTGTAAGTTGGCCCAAAAAGGGCGACATCGCACAGGCCGTTGACCAGTGCGTCGTAATAGTCACCAGGCTTTCCAAGCGCCTGCCATGATATTTCCGACTTGATCGTGCCCCCAGATGCATCCTCTATTTCTTTCGCTATCGCCTGGAGAACCTTTGTGTTTGGATCTTTTGGAACGTTCCAGTGTGCAATGTGCAATTTCATCCCCTGGCCAAAACAAGGTACAGCCAGAACCCAAGAGAATACGAACAACAGAACACCGACCCATCGTTTCATTTTCTACCTCCTCTGATTAAGTGGTTAAGGCTAAAATGTTTTCCGCAATACGATGACCCAATTGTCCATTTCCCTGGTAAAATCCTTCTCTGTAGCACCGCGTGAGGGACATGTGCTCCTTAAAACTTCCCTTTTCTCCTGTACGAAAAGGCATCGAGGCCGCGGGTTGCGGAACAGGATATGACTTCCGCCTTCCCATCAGCGGCCAATCCCTACCCGTAAAGCTTCTTCACCAACGACCGATCGATTTTCCCCGACCCTGTTTTCGGTAACTCATCGACGAAAACAATGCTCTTCGGTTTCTTGTAACCGGCCAAATCCCTTTTGCAGGCTTCAATCACCTCCTCTTCGCCTATTTTCATCCCCTTCTTCCTGGCTACGATCGCCTTTGGGACCTGGCCCCATTTTGAGTCAGGAATGCCTATGACGACCACATCGGCAACGGCGGGCAATGAGCTGATCGCTCTTTCGATTTCAGCAGGGGAAACCTTCTCCGCCCCTGACTTGATCATATCATCCCCCCTTCCGATCATGTGATAATGGCCCTCTCTGTCGCGGAAGGCGAGATCACCTGTCTTAGCCCACCCCGCCTCAAAGGTCTCCTTCGTCTTCTGGGGATTTCGCCAGTACCCCGGAGAAACCGTGGGGCCTCCTACCAGCACCTCTCCAGCCCCCCCCTCCGCCACCTCTTGGTGGTCCGGGCCAACGAGTTTCACCCGGACGTGCGTTGCGGGTTTGCCAACGGAGCCGTTCAGGAGGTCGGTGCCGGGTCTCTGGTAAATGGCGCCGTCGGTTGTCTCGCTCAACCCAAACACGTTGACAACCTCCGCCCCCTTCTTCAAATAAACCTCCTGAAGGGCGGCCTCAAGCGGCTCGCCCCCCACGGGTATGAATCGCAGGGATTTGAGCTCTCGCTTTTCAAAGCTTGGCGCATTGGCCATCATCCTCAAGGCTGTAGGCACTACGGCAAAGCAGGTCACACCCTCCTCCTCGATAATCTGGAGGGTTTCCTCCGCCTCAAAGCGATTCTGAAGCACGACCCGCGCGCCTAGGTGCAAGCCGGATAAGGTGAGAGCATTCAGTCCAGCCACATGAAACAGGGGTGCGGTAACGAGAACGACATCGTTCTGTGTCATTCCCCAATCGATAATGCTGTCGACGGACTTGAAAAACGCGTTCGAATGGGTCTGAATCGTCCCTTTCGGCTCACCCGAGGTACCGCTCGTGTATATCAGTACGAACGGATCGTCAGCTTCCCCGTAATCCCATTGCCGTTTTTCGGAAGTTTTTTTTATCTCGAAGTTGATTTTCTCCAGATCAATCAGCTCGACCTGGCGGGGATCGATTTCTTGAGATCTTTCCTGGAATGCAACATCGTAGAAGACGAGAGGGGATTGGGCGTTTACAACAATCTGGTTAACCTCTTTGGCCGACAACCTGAAATTGATCGGCACGAAAACACATCCCACCTTAGCACACGCGAACATGATGTCAAAGCTCTCCGCTCTATTGCCCGCGAGGATTGAAACGGCAGACCCCCTTTGCACTCTCTTCTCCATGAGGAAGGCAGCGCAGTTGTCGGATCTCACCTTCAAGTCATAGTAGGTGTATGATTTTTTCTTGGCGGTGTCTGTCAGAGCGATGCGATCCGGATGGATTTCGGCCTTCTTGTCTATGATGAATCCCATATTCACAAAATACATGGGAAAGCCCCTTTCCTCGACGTTCTCCTGGGAATAGGAAACAGACCAGATAGGAGAATAACCCGTTCATCGCTTATACGATCCACTCACCCATGGGGAGTGCCGGAAGCTTAGAAGCGGTCGGTCTTCTGGCTTTGCTCTTTGAAAGTCATTTTTCTTTTTTGTA
>JAGUZM010000619.1 GCA_020060805.1 Deltaproteobacteria bacterium
CGTTCCTGCCGACGATCGCCAGGCTTTCACCCCTTCTGACGTCAAAAGAAATGCCTTTCAGGATGACCCGGCCTTTCTCCTCGCAGGAGAGGTTCTCGACCGAGATGACCACATCTCCCGTCGGCCTTTCCGGATTTCCCGGATGATGGCGCTTTTCGTATCGTGGCAGGATGTGCTCCTTTTCCAGCAGGGAACGGGATTGATCCGGCTTGCCGTCATACACGATCTTTCCGTGCTCCATGACAACGCAGCGGGAGACATCGCGCAGCAAGCCACCCACCCTCTGCTCGATAACCACAATGCCTTTGCCCTGGCCATGGAGTTTGCAGAGGGCGTCTCTGAGCCTTTGGCCGGCCTGCCAGTCCAAGTGGGCGCATGGTTCATCCAGGAGAATCAGCGCAGGGTCGAGGCAAAGAACAGAGGCAATCGCCACGATTCGTTTTTCCCCCCCTGAGAGAGACATGGGAGACCGGTGAAGCAAGTTCCCGATACCCAGGGTCTCCGCTACCCCTTGGATTCGTTCCTCTATCCGCGGTGCAGGCAGTCCCAGGCTTTCCAGGCCAAAGGCAATTTCCGTTTCCACCGTGCTGTTGAAAAGCTGGGCATCGGCGTTCTGGAAGACGAGGCCGACTTTGGTGAAGAGGTCGGTGATCGTCACATCCTTCGTATTTAAACCGTTGACATGGACCGATCCCTCCAATTCTCCGCCGAAGAAATGAAGGATCAGGCCGTTGAAGAGATACCCGAGGGTTGATTTGCCCGACCCGCTCCTGCCGCATACCAGGACGAACTCGCCCTTGCGGATGGACAGATCGACCCCTTGTAGCACCCTTCGGTTACCCGTGTCAGGGTAACTGTAGGAGATGTTGGAAAAACGAATCACGGTTTCCAGATTCCAGCTTTCCGCAGGAGATGTAGGGCGACGATGGCGATGACCGAACCTCCGAGGGTGCTGACGCTGAAGGCGACGATCAAGGTGGTAAGGGCCATGGTTTTTCCCATCAGCGCAGGGGCGACGATCCAGGCGCTCACGAGAGCCCCGAGAAGGCCAGTGCCGATCACCTCACCCAGCCCTGCGATGTAGATGTTCCTGAACGAGAGGTAAGCCAGGCCGGCAAGCAAGGCGCCGATCATCCCACCCGGAAAAGCGAGCAGCGTTCCCAGGCCCAGGATGTTCCGGATGACGGCCGATGCTGCGGCAATGGCGACCGCATAGACAGGGCCGAGCATGACCGCTGCCAGCACGTTGACCATGTGCTGGGCGGGAAAGCACTTGGCGATCCCTACAGGTATGAAAATGGGCGACAACGCCACGGCGATAGCCACCAGAATGACCGCCCGCGCCACGTCTCTTGTCTTCATCTCTTAACCCCTTGTACTCTCATCTTTCCTCTCCCTTCAACGGCGGATCAAGAGGGGGAATACCTGTGACGGATCTTCTGGCCGAATAACCGGAGGCGCCCATCACCACCAGATAGATGGCCCCTGCGATCACCAGGCTGGGTATCGAAGATCCCAGGGACGTTGTGCGCTGAAAAACATGGTAGAGGGCAAACCCCGCACCCCATGCGGCAAACGCCCATGGGTTGAACCCGCTCAGATACCAGTACTTTTCTTTCTCGTCCTCAAAATAACGTCCTTTACGAAGGATGAAGTAATCCGCCAGCACGACCCCGAAAAGAGGGCAGAATATGGAACCGATGAACAGAAGGAAGCCCTCATAGGCGGTAGCCGGAAAGATCAGGGCCAGGGCTGTTCCCAGAATGCCGCAGGCCACAATCCCACGCCCCTCGCCCAACCGGGGCCAGATGTTCAAGCTGGACACCGCGGTGGAATAGATGTCGAGAAAGGTGGTGGTGAATGTCGAAAACAGGACGATGATGATGGCCGGCAGGAGCAGGCCCATGTCAACCATCATTTTCAGCACCATGCTGTCCGGTGTGGGGGAGCTTGTGGCCAGGGCGGCGCCAAGGCCGATCACGTACATCCAGCAACTCAGGATAAAATACCCGATCCAGGTTCCCCAGAAAGCCGATTGCCCAGTCCGGCCGTACCGAGAGTAGTCACACACCAGAGGCAGCCAGGACATGGGCATGGCGATGACCAGATCGAGGCCCACCATGAAAGGCATCCCCCCTTTGGGTTGGGCCTCCATCAAGCGGGTCCAACCGTATTCGAGGAACACGATATACGTCATGAGGCCGCACAGTACGATCAACGAGGTCACCGCAAGCCTGTGGCACCATTTCCAGAACCGGTGGCCGAGGAGCGCCCATAGGGTCGTGACAAGGCCGGTCACGAGGACCCAGGCCTGAAAACCCCATCCCGGCATCGGCCATACGGCCTGTGCCGCCTTCCCGCCGATCCAGAGCATCACCCCTGTCCAGCCGACGAGTTGGACGAGGTTGAGGATGGTGGCAAAGTAGGACCCCCGAACGCCAAAAGAGGGCCTCACGTTCACCATGGTCGGAAGCCCTGTCTTCACCCCGATGATTGCGCCCAAACCAAGAGGCGTGTTGCCGATCAGATGACCGATCAGAACCGCCACAAGTCCTGACAGGAAACCTAGGGGGACCAGGAGCCCTCCTGCCCAGATCTCCGCCAGGGAAACCGCAGCCCCTGCCCAGAGGAGGAAGAAATCCATCCCCTGCAAGTTTCGATCATCCCCGCCGATCGGTTTGATTCCTTCAAAGCTTTCCATGGTATCCTCCCCTCTGAAACCGTCTACTCCGGCTTTTCCGACAAAAAAAGCCACTTCCCGGGAAGGAAAGCGGCTTACCGATGCGCTGAACGCATCCTGCTGGCTTTATCCGCGTCGCTTCCCTCCGCTGGCATTACCCAGATCAGGTTCTAAGGGTTGCCGTTTGCCATTCCGGCTCTCAGTAAATCCACCCCTAGCGACTACTCATACCCTAACGCATCCGTGAAAAAAGTCAATGCCTTTCTTTAATTCGTCAAGATCTTGTCTTTCACCTGAGAAACGTCTTTTTTGTCCGCCATCATCTTGGTGACCTTGTTAAACCCGGTCGTCTCCCCCAACATGATGCAGCCCACGATTTGGTTGTTCTCGATCACGATCTTCTTGTACGCCCTGTCGTCGCTCACGACTTTTGACTCGAGCTTGTGTTCAGCGTCGATGTTGCCCGCAGAAGCGAGATCAATCCCGACCACCTTCAGGGTATTGGCCATGACCGTTCCCTTGTAAAGCGCTTCGCCCCCGGCCATGTTGATTCCAGCGTTCTGCCCTTGCTCCACGGCCGCTGTCCAGATGCCGTAAGGCATTCCCTTGAACTCTGTCACGTCTCCTGCTGCGAAAATACCTTCCTGGCTCGTCTGCATCCTCTCGTCCACCTTGATGCCCTTGTCATGGTCCAGGTTGAAAACCTTGGCCAGGTCCAGATTTGGGCGAACACCGGCTGAGACGATCACCATCTCCGCAGGCAGGGTTTCTCCACCCTCGAGAAGAACGCTTTTTATCTTGCCGTTGCCGACGATTTCCTGCGTTTTTGCGCCGAGCCTGAACGAGAACCCCATCTCCCCCATGATCGCCTCGAGACGCTTGGCCCCGTCCACGTCGAGCTGTCGCGGCAGAAGCCTCGGGAAGAATTCGACCACCATCACTTTTTTGCCCAGCTTGCGGAGGGCGTTCCCTGCTTCGAGGCCGAGAAGCCCGCCTCCGATCAGAACCACCTCACGGATCCCTTTTGCCCAGGCGATGATATCCCGGGCATCCTGGATCGAGCGAAGAGCAAAAACCCCTTTCTTGTCGGAACCTTTGATCGGCGGAATGAAAGAGCGGCTGCCCGTGGCGATGAGAAGGCGGTCATAGGCGATTTTCTGGTTATCCGCCGTGACCACGGATTTTTCCGCCGGATTTCCTTTTTGAACCGAGGTCTTCAGCTTCAGCTCTATTTTCTGCCCCTTGTACCACTCCTCCTGCTTCATCAAGAGTTTTTGATCCTGAACTTCGCCGGCCACGTAATCGCTGAGCTTCATTCGATTGTAAAAAGGAAGCGCCTCATCGGTGACCATGGTGATGGCGCCTTGCTTGTCCTGTTTGCGAATGTGTTCTGCGGCCGTGGTGCCCGCAACGCCGTTCCCGATGATCAAATACTTTGTCATGATCAATCCCTCCCTTTTGACAGGCAATCCTTTTTGCCGTAATATGCGCTCCAATGACCTTTATATTAAGGAGAAAAATATGAATTTCAAATCCTTCGAAGAACTTATTGGTTTCGCTATCGACAAAGAGCAGGAAGCGATCGATTTCTACGAGAACGCATCCAAACAAGAGCCCTACTCGGGGGCCAAGAAAACCTTCGAGGAATTCGCCGGGGAAGAACGCAAGCACCGAGCCCTGCTGGAGGGCTTTCTGAAAGGGGAACGGGACCTGAGCGCTTACAACTTCAAGTGGATCCTGGACATCAAGAGAAGCGATTACATGGTCGACCTCAGCTACACGAAAAGAATGCCCTACGCCGACATCCTGAGGCTTGCGATGAAGCGGGAGGAAAAGGCGTTGAAACTCTACAATGACCTCTCCCGGAAGTCCCATGAAAAAGAGCTTGTCCAGGTGTTCAAGATGCTTTCCCAGGAGGAGGCAAAGCACAAGCTGAAACTGGAAACCCTATACGACGATTATATGGCCAAGATCGGTGATTAGGTTTAAACCCTTGGCCGCCGGTAGAGGCGGGCAAGGGTGTGAGGAGAAACACGCAGCAGAAGCCCTGCCAGGACCATCTGGTTGATCAAGGTCGTGCGCAGCACACCCAGCTTCTCCCATCTTCGGCCGGATGTCACTGCCGGGGCTCGCGCTATCTTGACTTTCCCCGTTTTTGAAAGTTCCTTGACGAAAAGAAGATCCTCCGCGATCGGTACGACCGGAATACCCCCTACCTCTTCGAATGTGGACTTTCGCACAAAGAGGGCCTGATCCCCATAGGGGAGTCTGAGGTATCGGGTCCTGAAATTCGCGAGCCACTCAATCGCCGTGATCAGGGGTTTATCGAGATCCGTTCTGAAAAAAAAAGCCCCTACCCTCACGGTAGGGTCAAGGAGAGCCTCGAAAACATGAGACACATACCCTTCCGGAAGCTTTGTATCGGCATGGAGGAATAGGAGCACTTTCCCCTGCGCAACGGCTGCTCCTGTATTTTGCTGGAGCGCACGGCCCGGCGCGCTCTTCAACACACGGGCTCCTGCCCGGATGGCTTTATCCACGGTTTGATCCACGCTTCCCCCGTCAACCACGATGATTTCCGCCTCCCTGTCCCGTGCACGGGCCATAGACGCCTCGATGTTTGCGGCCTCATTGAGGACAGGCATGATCACGGAGACGTAAGGCCTTGAATGGAGCCATTCAGGCATCCGGCTTTTCAGGTCATCCATAGTGTCCATGTCGGTCAGAGAGTCGAGGATGTGCACGGTCATTCCGTGGCTTTTTGCTCGGGCTATCGTCTTTTCCAGAACATCTTTCGCCCCCCACGCCATTCCCCTGAAAATGCCGGCCGGCGCCGTACTCTTGAGCCCTATGAGCCAATAACCCCCGTCGGTACTCGGCCCAAGAACCAGGTCCCTCTCATTGAGCGCCTGAAGGCCCTCGGACAGGTGCCTCTGCGATAGCCCCGGGATGTCCGTACCGAAGAGAAGGACCTTTCGACATCCTTTTTGGAAGGCCCGGGCAAAAGCCTCCTCCATGCGCGCTCCCAGGTCACCGGCTCCCTGCCGGGAATACAGGACACCCCCACCAAGCCAATTCCTCATCTTTCTCTCAGCACTGCCTTCGTGGCAGACCTCGACATCGATCGCTTTTCGCGTGACAAAGGTTTTGGCTGTGTTGAGGGTTTGCTCGAAGAGGTGGCGGTGAAAGTCAGCCGCGGTTACACGGCCCAGCCCGGGAATGAGGCGGGTTTTAGTCTGCCCCGGAATCGGGTAACGGCCGAAAACAATCAGCCGGTCTTGCTCTGTGATCCGCTTTCCCTCCATACCCCTTCCGATACGGCAACCTGTGCGTTCATCAGTCGCTTACTAGAGGAGGCCTGCTAGATCATGTCAAAGGCGGATGCGGCAGCGCCGACAAGGGCGGCTCGTTCATTCAGGATGACCCGCAAAGGAATCCTTCTCACAAAATCGCTGAACCTGCCTTTGTCGGTGAACGCCTCCATGAAGAGAGGTTTTTCCAGAAACGGCAGAATCTTGGGAGGAATGCCCCCGCCGAGATACACCCCGCCCGTTGCCATGCAGGTGAGGGCCAGATTCCCCGCCGCAGCCCCGAGGGCAGAGACGAACATCTCCAGGGCCTCTACACAGACCGGATCCTTGCCGTTCAGGGCCTGATCCGTTATGACCCTGGCGGGGTCTGCTGCCTCGAACATCTCCTTGAGCCATGCCGGCTCTTGGTACCCCTTCACGTCCTTTAGCCAGCCGTAGATGTTCACCAGCCCTGGACCTGATACAATCCTTTCCACGCTCACCCGGCCGAAACGCTCACGGAGGTGCCGCCACAGGCCCACCTCTTTGTCATTGGTCGCTGAAAACCCGACGTGACCGCCCTCAGAGGACACTGCAACGTAGCGGCCTTGATGGAACATCATGATCGCCACTCCGAGCCCCGTCCCTGGCGCCATCAGGGCGATATTCTCGGCCTTTCCGCCCTTCTCTTTATTCAGAGGATGGACTTCCTTGCGTTGTAGAACCGGCACGGCGTGGGATGTTGCGACCAGGTCGTTGATGAGACGAACTCGGGACCACTTGAATCGTTTCTTCAAACCCTCCTCGGACACCTCCCAGGGAAGGTTGGTGGTTTTGCATCGGCCGCGAATCACAGGGCCGGCGATCCCGAAGCACGCGCTTTTCACGGAGGCGGGGTGCTTATCCAGGAATCGCTCCACGATTTCGCCCAACCCGGATGCCTCCTGGCTGGGAAAGCTCTCCATGGCGCTCGCCACAGGACGTCGCACGCCTCTTTGAAAGAGCCCCAGGTTGGTCTTGGTCCCGCCGATATCCCCGGCGAGAACCAGGTTTTCTTTCACCTTGGCCTTCATCTTCTTTTTCCTTTATTCATTTCAGAGCTCGGAGGCTGCGTCCTTGTCCATCAGCCAGCTCAGACGGCCTTTATGGGGTTTGACTCTGAGGGCGGGGAGCGTTTCATCCGTTTCGTTCAACACGGCCTTGACCACAGGCGCCTTTTCCTTCCCTGAGGCCAGGAAAACGATCTCTCTGGCGTTATTGATGACCGGCAGGGTCAGGGTAAGGCGATTCACATCCGGATTCCCGCCCTTCACCGCCAAGACCATCCTCTTCCCTTCTTTGAGAGCCCTGTGGCCCGGGAAAAGAGAGGCTGTGTGGCCGTCGGTGCCTATTCCAAGAAAAATGAGATCGAACACAGGGAGCATCCCCTCCCCCAATTGAAAGGAATGAACCAGGTCATCCTGGTATTTCAGGGCACCTGCTTCAGGCTCCATTTCGCCGGGCATGGGATGAACCTGGTTCGGCGGAATAGGGGCCTGGTCGACGAAATCTCTTGTCGCGGCGCCGAAATTGCTTGCCGGATCGCTCGCTGGGACACATCTCTCGTCAACCCAGAAGACATGTGTCTGATCCCATGGGATGTTCGATCGACGGGGTTCCTGGGTCAACAGCCTGTGCATCGCCCTGGGCGTGGAACCGCCCGACAGGGCCACGAAGAACATCCCCTTTCTCTGAACCGAGTTCTTCGCTGTTTTAACAAAAAAATCCGCACCATGGCGAGCGAGGTCTCCCGAGCTTTCCAGCACGCTCACGCCACGAGGTATGCTAAAACCCACAGCCTTTACCCCTCCCTTTCGCCGTTTCCCCTCATGCCGCGATCCTTACACTTTTTCCACCGTGATCCGGTAAACGTACTTGACCCAGTCGTATCCGTAATACCCCTCTGCCACGACACGAAGGGGGAATCCGTGGCGCTGAGGGAGCGCCTTGCCGTTGACCTGGTAGGCAACGAACACGGCTTCGGACCGCACATCCTTGATGGGAAACCGCTGGGTGTTTTCATGGGTGCCTTTCGGCCCGTAGAGTGTCACATGGGTCGCATCTTCCCCTGCCTCTGCCCGTTCAATGAGCCTCCGGATCGATACCCCTTTCCACGTCCCATGATTCGCAAAAAAACCGGGGCAAATCAGAAGCACATTCCGCTCAACGGAGGGCATGGCCAGGACGTCGTCGTACTTGAGACTGAGGGGTTTTCCGACCAACCCCGTCACCTCAAGGCACCATTGATCGAGTCTTTCCGCGTGATCGCTCAAGCCCATGGTTCCGAAATTCTCAAGGGCCGTGACCTCCAGATTCCTTGTGTCCAGATTGGCCGGATGCTTGTCGATCAGGGTCTCCCTCGGCGTTCCCTTCGGAAGAATGATCTTTTCAACCTGCGCGAAAGCCCTTTGGAGCAGGGAATAGAGAGGGCTCAGGAAGACCGTCACCCCTGCCAGAAGGTTCAAGCTCTTCTTAAGAAATTGTCTTCTCTTCTCCATGGCGTGAGGATTCTCCGATTTCTCCCCTGACCCTCTTGATGATCCTGGGAATGAAAAATGAAAAAACGAACAGCCCTAAAGAGAAAAAAACCTTGAAGGAAATCAACCCGCCCCAGTCTCCCGACGCCCACACCTCTTTCACGGTCCCTATGAAAAAGGTGAAAAGAAAAGTCCCAACGATGATTCCGAGACCGGTCCCGGCAATGTAGTCCCGAAAGCGCACCCTTGTGAGTCCCATGCCGAAATTCATGGCCGTGAAGGGAAAATAGATCAACCTGAGGTAAAGGGTTGTGGCAAACCCGTTTCGCTCGATCGCTTTGTCGTATTTCCCGAGCCTGTCCCCGACCAGGGACGCCGCGAATTCCCTTCCGAGGGTCCGGCCGATGAAAAAGGCTGTGCTCGCTCCGAGCATCGCCCCGACCCAGACATAAGCAAATCCCCAGTAAGGCCCGAATATGGCTGCCCCGAGCCCGGTCAAAAGGGTGCCTGGGAGAAACAGGCTAACCCCCACGGCATAAAAGAAGACATAGACGATGGGTGCCCAGATCCCTGCCCCTTCCAGAAAACGGCTCAGGGCCTGAGCGGTCAGGTATTCCTTGACGGGTGTGAACCTCACCACATAGACCGCGAGCGCGATGAAAACAACCAGGACCAGGGCCTTGATCAGCGCCTTGCTCCGGATGCCCTGTTTCATTCCCGCCCTCTCATTCACTCGCCTACTCCTTTTTCCCTGCCACCCCTTCGGTAAGCTTTGGGTTGCCCACTTCGAAAATCAAACCTGACCTAGGTCTTCACCGCTCCCCCTCAGGTAAACCCTGCGCCGGCCGTGCAAGTGTAGCAATGATCGGCGACGGCAATGGCGCTGCCCGGCTCTGGCCGGCCCCGCATTTCCGATACGTGGACTTTCTTTCCGGCCAGGGGAAGCTGCCTTGCCAGGTTGAAATCACAGTCATAGAGGTGCCCGTCCCACGACACAGAGACCAGGGTTCTGCACATCAACCCTTCCACGGCACAGGCGTTGAAACCTGAAATAAGGCGCTGCAGGTAGCTGTCAAGGTTTCCCGATTGCACGAGCCATTGGCGAAAGCGCCCCAGAGGGACATTGGCGAAAGCGAAGAGATGGGTGAAAACAATCCCCCATTTTCTCTTCAGCACGTCACGGAATCTCTTCTCCAGCTGGCCCTGGGGCGTCGGCAGGAAAGCGCCGGTGGGGTTGGACACGAGATCCAGCTCCAACCCTGTTCCTTCCTCTCCATAGCCCATGGTGTTGAGCTTCCTGAGGGAGTCGAGGCTCCGATGGAAAACCCCGTCACCCCGCTGGGAATCGGCCTGGGCTTCATTCAAGGAAGGGAAAGAGGCGACGATGGCCACTTTTTTATCCTTCAGAACGGCGAGGAGGTCTTTCCTTTTACCGTCGCTCAGGGCACTCAGGTTGGATCGGAACACGAGTCTCCCTGCGCAGGGGGAGAGATCTTCTATGAGGTTGGCGATGTTCGGGTTCAGTTCAGGCGCACCCCCGGTGATATCGATCGTTTCAAAGCGCGCCCGCGCCGCGTAGGCGATGACTTCCGCGGCTGTTTCTTTGCCCATGTTCTCTTCGCGACCCGGAGCCGCAGCCAGATGACAGTGTCGGCAGGCCTGGTTACAGAGGAGGCCCACGTTGATCTGAAGGGTGGTTGTCTCTCCTCGCTCCAGCTTCAGGCCTTGATCCTGAAGGGTCTGGCGGAACGGCCGCACCTTCCTCTCGTCTGCACCCACTTCCTGCAAGGCACCCTCAGCATTCATGGTCCCTGTCCCCCTCTACATGGAGAGTTTTTGGGCGATATTGCGCATCTGAACGCCGTGAACGAGGGATGCCCCTCCCCGGATGGCGGTGACGACATGGATCGCTTCCGTCATCTCATCAAGGTTGGAGCCC
>JAGUZM010000427.1 GCA_020060805.1 Deltaproteobacteria bacterium
CCGTTTGCCGTCGGGGATGCTCTCAAGAACGCGGGCATCGATGTTCATGACACCACCGCGTGGGGTCACGATGCCACGGAAGACGGCTCCTTCTTCACCTATTATCGTAGTGGTACCATCACGACCATATCGGGCGTCAACGCGAATGAGGTGACCGGAAACGGTACCCTGTGGCAGAAGATCTGGCCGCGCCATGAATGGGAACTCAAGCTCGACGCAGACGGCCCCGGCGCATGGACCCCCGTCGGGTACTGGGTTGATGGGACAAAACTCTACCTTGACTTGCCGTACCCCGGCTCCACCAAGAGCGGAACTTACACCCTTCGAATGCCTCTTCCTCATATCAACGTGCTGATTGTCAGGCACGACGCTACCGCGAAGGGCGTGCTGTCGTGGGAAGACGGGCACATCCAGTTCCTGGGTGCGAGCAAGCCGGGCGGCACGCTTTATCCAAAAGGGGCAAGACACTGGTCCTGGACCACCAAGGGGTACAGCGCCACCAACTCCACGGAGGAGCAGCCGTCCATGTACGGCTTGGCTGTGACGCTGGAAAAACCTCTCAAGTATTATTTTGAAGACAGGCCCTACGTTGATGGGACCACATGGAGTGGAGGTGCATGGCCCGACCAGAACAAGATCCCACCTGATCCTCCCAATCCAAATGGCATGCTTGATACCTTGAGCCAGGTGGAAGACCAGGAGGATAAGCTTGGTCCGCTGGATGGTATCATGGGCGACGGTCCCAATGGCAAGTGGGATGGAGATTATCGTACGGATGACAAGTCCACATGGCATAAACCCGATCAGTTGAATCCTTTTGATATCAATAATAACGGCCTGGTGGAACTTCCCGTAGCAATGGACCCAGCCAAGGTTAATCCTGCGGATGAATATGATCTGAAGCAGGTTCTCAGGCACACCATCACCCACGAGATTTGTCATGCCCTGGCAGGGGACTCCCATTCGTCCGACCCGGCCTGCCTCATGTACAAGTGGTCCGTTGACTGGAAAAGGCAGGATTACCTGAGCGACGGGTATCGGGCCCTGTTGAGGGTGCACAACATAAGGAGATAGAGTTTGGAGGGGAAAAGCAGGTTATTCGAGGTGACTTCATGAGGAAATACTCTGTTCACTGCAGAAGGAGATTCTCGAAGATCCTTGCCGTCCTGACCGTGGGGGCGCTTTTTGTCCTCCCTGTGGGTTTGCAGGCGCAAGAGCTTTGCGGGTTGAGCCTGGGGCTTTACGTTCCCCAGGGAGAAGGGCCCCAGTATTATCTGGGCTCCCCGGTCAAGCTGATCCTGGTGATCAAGAATGAGAGCGGGTTCACCTTGAAAACAGAGCGGGGGTTTTCGCAGGTGGATCTTTACCAGTCCCTCATCCTGACCGATCCTTCCGGAAAAATGTACAAATTGACCCAGGCCGGAAAAGCCCTTGACATGCCGCCTCCTTTCTTTGTGAACGGCCGCGTCGCCATCCCTGCTGAGGCCATTCCGGCGGAATGGGCGAGGACGGTGACCGTCAATGACCTGACCAACCTTTTCCCCATGATGAAAACCAGCCCCGGCTGGTACAGCATAGAAGCCCAACAGCCTTTTCTGCGTTTCGGGGAGACTGTCCAGGATTCCAGTCTTGGCCTCCTCGGCATCGAAGGTCAGCCTGGCCAGTGCCAGGGCGTGCTCAAATCCAACCGCCTGAGTCTTTATATCTCTCCAGGTTACGGCGCACAACTTCAGGTGAGGGTGCTGGACAAGAGCTCGATGCCCTCAAGAGGCCTGAGCCAGGTTCCGGTCAAGGTTTATCAGGGAAGCATTCCGGCTTCCGGGCTCAAAGATGCCTGGCTGAGCAGTCTTCCCGTCCTAACCGGGACCACGAACGCTGAAGGACTGGCGATCTGGGGGACCGGATTACCCTGCAAGCCTGAGGGGTTTTACACAGCCATCGCCTATTATCAGAGCGCTTACATGGCGGCCATCTTTGAAGAGGGCGCGCCGGACTGGGGACCCGGTTGCAGCAGCACGATCACAAGAGAAATTTTCTTTTCTGATTTGGGGACTCTGTCGGAATTCGTCGTTTTCGGTTCAAACAGCGTTTGGCTGACAGCCAAATCGACCGTCAAAAGCGGAAATATCGGTGTCCTGGAGGCAAGCCAGGGACTTTTTCTCGACTCAGGAGTGGAGATCTCCGTGGGAACGGGGGCCCGAACAGAAGACGGCGTGAAGATTTTTGGGGACAGCGTCAGAGTCTCAAGGAACGCATCTGTGTACGATGTGTACTACAATGAACTCCAGAACAGCGGCACGATCAGGGGTGAGTCGGTGACACCTTTAGCCCTGCCCCTTCCTGTGAGTATCCCCTCTCTCCCGGAAATCACGCCGGGCACAACCCTTGTCTCAGTGAAAAACAACAAGGATGAAACCCTCGACCCCGGCACGTATGGGGATGTGGTCATCGGGAACAAAGCAACCCTGCGTCTCACGGGGGGAGTATACCATTTCAAAAACTTCCGCATCGGCAACAACGCATCCCTGATCTGCCTCGGGCCCACGGAAATCCGTATCAAAGAGCGCCTGCACCCGGGGAACAACGCCTACATAGGGCCGTTGCAGGGCTCAGCGCTTACGGCAAAAGATGTGGTTTTCTACATCGCAGGGACGAATGGGAATATCCTGGACTTGTTGTCCCTTCCCAAGGCAGCGGAGATCGGCCAGGGAAACGTGGTCAAGGCCAATATCGTTGTGCCGAACGGCACGCTTTGGATATACACAAAGTCCGAGGTGACCGGGAGTTTCATCGCTCAGGGTGTGATTGTAGGCGTTGGCAGCCAGGTGAGCCTTGAGAGTGCGTTTTAGAGCACAAAGGTTCGAGCTTCCCTTGGTTTCACGGAGGGAGGAGAAGATAGGGAGTAAGCTACGGGTTTTAACGCTGGAAAGGTTCTAAAGATTCAGAAGCCAAGGAGGAAAAGGTATGAACATCAAAAGCATTTTCATTGCTGTCGCAGTTGCGTCTTTGCTCATGATTCCCATGCCTCCCGGAAGTGCCTGGGCAGGGTCAGAAGGCGGCCTACCCCCGGCGGGCGGCATATCAGGGCCCGAGCTATGGGGTACCGTGGTCGTTGACTGCGGCGCCCAGAGGGCGACATTGAGGGTCAAGGGTGTTGCTGATTGCAATGTGGAAACGGCGGCATTTTCTATGGTCTGGCTCTTATGCCCGGCGACGGAGAAAAGCCCGCTCTATTTTGTCCTCACAGGGGTGAATCTCACATCCATGGGGATAACAGGGACGCCTGTGATCACGAAGGTCAAGAACTTCAAGGTTGAAGGGAGCCTGGTTTCCTTCGACGTCCAGATCAGGTCCACGCCCTGACCGGGCCTTGCGGTACCCTTCAGCATCGGTGCACGAAAATGGTGGAGAAAGCCCCTACACTCTGGTATCATCTGCCGGTTCTTGCACTGAGATTTCCGGCAAAGCCCCCTATCTTGTGTTCAAGAGGTCTGCGACGGCATGAAAGGGCAACCGAGAACAGCGACTATTGCCTTCTACACTCTCACCGCGGTCATGCTCGTTCTCACCGTCTACTGCTTCGCCAGCGCCCTTTCATGGCCTGGGAAACCTTTTGCCGGGTTCTTGCCCTACCATTTCCCGTACGTCGGTTCCATGGGCAACCCGGACTGGCAAGGGAGTAAGGCGGGGCTGAGATTCCTGGACAGGATCGTTTCAGCCGACGGCCAACCGATCTGGAACGGGAGGGACGTGGTTCGGGTCGCGGAAGCCAAGGAACCCGGGTCCGCGATACACTATGTGATCGAAACCAAGGGCAGAACCTGGGAGACGAGCATCCCGGTGACTCCCTTCAGCCTTTGGGACTTCTTCCTCGTGTTCTGCATCCCCTTTTTCGGAGGGCTCGCCCTTTACATTCTCGGGTTCATCGTCTACGTCCTCAAACCCAACACCACCGCCAGCTGGGTCTTTTTCATCTTATGTTTTTGTCTGGGCGGGTACA
>JAGUZM010000399.1 GCA_020060805.1 Deltaproteobacteria bacterium
CATCACATCTTTTGCACGAATCATCCTCTGTTCCTCCTTCCAGATCTCCTGCCAGCTCTTCTCAGGTTCGGTGCCGAGCTATCATGCATGCTTTCAATGGCCCGGATTCATCGGCGGTCAAGCAACGTTCCAAAGACGTGGGTAATCTTTATAAGTTTAGAAAATTCGCGCCTAGGCGTCAATGGCTTATGTCTCACGATGAAGGAGGAGGCTTCCTTGATTATCCGTTTGTCCAGACTTGCCAAATCCTCGTTTCTATTCTACTCTTAGGATATTCCCATGGAATATCCTGCCCCCTCCCCGGGGTCTCGCCCGGCAGTCCGGGACAGAGGAGGACGGAGGGAGGCGTCAAGGGGTAGGCCGACAGGATTCTTGATCCTTGAACGCAGCAGCCGTCGGCCGTGCCGAAAATCGTGGCCGCGAGGATAAGAAGCCAAGGGCTGTTGCAGGGAGAAAAGCCGTGAAGTATTATCCTTCCACGATCATGGGATATTTCAGCCAGAGAGAGAGCAGCAAACGAAATCTCCGGCTGCTCCTGAAGTTCTTTCTCATCCTGACCATCATGGTCACCATCTACAGCATTGTGTTCCGTTTCCTGATGGCCTTCGAAGGCAGGGACTATTCCTGGATCACCGGCTTTTACTGGACCCTCACGGTCATGACCACTCTCGGGTTCGGAGACATCACCTTCCACACGGATTTGGGCCGTCTCTTTTCCATGATGGTCCTCCTGACCGGCGTGGTCTTTCTTCTCACCCTCCTCCCCTTCACCTTTATCAAGTTTTTCTACGCCCCCTGGATCGAAGCCGAATCGAAAAACCGGGCGCCCAAGGAGCTTCCCGGAGAGACCAGGGATCACGTGATCCTCACCGCCTTTGACCCTGTGACCGCAGCCCTGATTGAGAAATTCAAAAGTCACCGGTACGAATACGTTTTGGTCGTGGACGACCTCCGGCGGGCTTTGGACCTTTACGATGTCGGGATCCGGGTCGCGGTGGGCGATATAGACGATCTCGAAACATACCGCAAGATGCGGGTTGACCGCGCCTCCCTGGTCGTTGCCACCAATCGGGACGAAATAAACACGAATATCGCCTTCACGGTTCGCGAACTGAACGAGCGGGTCCCGATCATCACCACCGCTGATTCACCCCACTCTGAGGATATCCTGCAGATGGCCGGGAGCACGCGGGTGCTCCAACTCCACGATATGCTGGGCCGTTCCCTGGCCACATGGACCGTGGGCGGAGACTGCCGCTCCACCGTCATCAGCCAGTTTGATGAATTGATCCTCGCCGAGTTTCCTGCCTTCGGAACCCCGCTTGTGGGAAAAACGCTCGCTGAAAGCCGTGTGAGGGAAGAATTCGGAGTCAGTGTGGTGGGTATCTGGGAGCGGGGACAGTTCAGCATACCGAATGCAGGAAGCCCGATCGACCGCAACAGCGTGCTGATGCTGGCGGGTTCTAAAGAAAACCTTGCGGCCTTTGACGACATCTACTCTTTTTACCACATCTGGCGGCTGACCACAAACCCGGTTCTGATCATCGGAGGCGGGCGGGTCGGGCAGACCGTCGCGGATCGGTTCAAAGAGAGGGAGATGGCCTATCTGATCATCGAGAAAAACCCCCGGAGAGCGCAGGAGGAGGAGAACTACGTCGTGGGGGATGCCGCGGATATCCGCACCCTTCAGAAGGCCTGGATCGAAAAAGCGCCCGCCGCCGTTTTGACCACCCACGACGACGCTACGAATATCTACCTGACAAAGTACCTCAGAAGCCTGAGGCCGGATATGCAGATCCTCAGCCGGGCGAACCTGGAGCGCAACGTGTCCACCCTCCACCGGGCCGGCGCCGATTTTGTCATGTCCTATTCTTCCCTGGGGGCCAACGCGATCTTCAATTTTCTCAAAAAGGAAGACACCCTCATGCTGGCCGAGGGGCTGAACGTCTTCCGCCTGAAAGCCCCGCAGTCCTTGGTGGGCAAGAAGCTCGCCCAGTCCAAGATCCGGGAGATGACAGGGTGCTCCGTCGTCGCCATCAAGATGGACGGGGTCATGTCCGTCAATCCCGACCCCCAGGCGCCGATCCAGGAAAACGCCGAGTTGGTGCTGATCGGCAGCTTCGAGGGAGAGAAGAAGTTCCTCCAGTGGACTAAGCAATAACCTTCCAGCCTTCTCGCGTTGCCGTCCCTGACCGACAGACCCCCCCGGTAACCGTAACGCTTAATGGGCGAAAAAAAGGCAGGGCCATAGTGTGCCCTGCCTTTTCTCTGTTAATCGTCTTTGCCTGATATTCCTTTCCTTCGAATCTTGGAGGCCCAGCGCCGGGCTGCGACTTAACTCTTATCTTGCTTTTGGCGGCGCCGACCGAGCGCAACCCTCCAATTTCCTTAAAGAACACGTGCGATATTAATCAGCCTGGCGCACTTTATCATGGTGCACGTGGACTTTCTTGATTTTGGCGGCCTTCTTGGCACGGAGCAATGGGTTCTTTGCCCAGTCGTACATTGCCGCTGTAGCCAGCTCACCGTTGGCCTCCAGGGTGTTGACCTGGATTTTGTCAACAGAGTCCTCTGACGTGTGGTAGTAAGGGTCCGGCCTCTGTGTGATAAAAACGGCCGGTACACCCACTTGCTCAAAATAGGTGTGGTCGCTGTTCGCAGAAGCCGCAAAAGACTCCCACGGCATGCCCATGGCTGTTGCCTTCTCCTGGGTGAAATCTTTAAGCTCAGGCCCACTCCCGCCAACGTACCCTATGTTGCCGATCTGCAACACGTCGCCCACGGCGATCATGTCGAGGTTTATCATCCCGATGCCGCTGGTTGAAACCTCGTCATAATTCTCCACAACATAATAGTAGGACCCGTCAAGCCCTGTCTCCTCTGAGCCAAAAGCGATGAACTTGAGGGTAGCCTTGGTCCTGTGCCCTTTGGTGCCGAGCACCCGGGCCGCCTCCAAGACCCCTGCCACACCCGATGCATCGTCGTTAGCGCCCGGCGAGACCGACACCGAGTCATAATGTCCGCCGATATAAACAATGCCCTGAGACGGCTGAGTGCCCACCAGGGTCCCGATCACGTTCTGGCTAGTGCGAGGCTCCGATATCGTATCAAGATCCATATGAGCCACGACAGGACCTGCTTGCAGCAGGGTGTACAGTCCCTCCCCTAAGGCGAAAGTTGTGCCCACCACCGGGATAGTGACGCCGGGCCCGCCCAGGGTGCCAAAGAGAAGCCCGGTCCTCCCCGGAGTGTTGCCCTCGTTAAAGATGATCACGCCCGCTGCGCCTGCGTTTTCCGCGTTCACCGCCTTCTCGTAGAACGTGCAAGTTCCTCTCTGGAGCAATGCGATGTTGCCGGCCGCAAACCCGGCGAAATCCGCCGGTTCGCATCCGCTCGTGGAACCGCCGGTCGGCGGCATGAGGAGGTCGACAGCCTGCACGGATGCCGTGACATCACCGCTTCCCGAATACGTCATGGTCGCAAAATCGACTCCCGCCGCGTAGATAGTGGGATCAGGAGAAACCCGTTCAAGCACAGGGGTTGACAGTTCCTCGAAGTAGTCGATACCAAACTCCTGGATCGTCACTTCGAGGCCATAATTCACCATCTCAGAGGCGATGTATTGCGCTGCAGCCTTTTCCTGATCCCCACCGGCCACCCTTGGGCCGAAAGCTGTCAACGCCTGCACCTGGAAGAAAGCCCGCCCCCCGTCGAAGAGAGCCACGATGTCATTGCTTGCGGGCTTCGCGTTGGCCGCAGGGATCGAAAGAAATAAGGCCAAGCTCAAAGCAACCACGACATTGAGTACGCAGTATCGATGTTTCATTTCCCTACCCTCCTTCGTCTAAGATTCTCTTCCCTTCTGTTTCTTTCGCACGGAACCTTCTGAGCTTGGGAATTGGAGAATTAGGATCTCGAGCTTTTCTCAGCGACAAACGTGATAGATGAGGCAAGGAATGTCGTAATGCTCCTGACAGGGCAACCGCCATGGTGCCAGGAGCGAGATAGGCACACTTTGAGGGGGTGCTCCATCATAAACCCCTGCGGGAGAAGCTGGTGGATGATGGGAAGCGATTTTTCCGAGAGCAATCATACGTGAAATCCGTGTCGTGTCAAGGGGCAAGAGGCTCGATTCAAGTATTAATCCAAAGGTAACGCAAACCACGTCTAATACCTCCCTGCCTCAACCTGATGACACGGACGACGGTTTGGCCAACAAGTATCTGCCCTCTGACCCTTATTCCGGCTCCGTCGGGTCGATCTTTTTGTAACAGACTTGGAAAAAGGCTAGAATGCGGGCATGGAAGATTCGCATTTCCGCCAGATCCTTGGCCGCTTCGGGTTGTCCTGGCAGGGTTACCGCAGGGTCAGGAAAGGGGTCAAGAAACGCCTGGTCCGGCACATGCAGGAGACGGGTTGCCGAAATATCGAAGATTACATCCAGGCCATAGAGGCGGATCGGAATGTGAAGATGGGATTCGAGCGCCTCATGACCGTTTCCATCAGCCGGTTCTTCCGCGACCGGGACCTCTGGCAGGCCATTCAAGACCGAATTCTGCCTATTTTGGCCGAGTCGCCTCGTGCCGTCACAGTGTGGTCTGCGGGCTGCGCCTCGGGGGAGGAGGTTTACAGCTTCAAGATACTGTGGGAGGCTCTCCGAAACACGCGGTCTCCTCTCCCGGACGTCACCATTCTTGGCACGGACATATGTCCGGCATATCTCGAAAGGGCACAGGCCGCGGTTTATTCAGCCAGCACCGTCGGAGAGGTCCCGGAGGCGTTGCGCTCCGCCTGTTTTGAGAAAACGCCAGGCGGAAAGTATGCCTTGAAGCCATGGGTCAAGACAGGCATTTCATGGCAGGCGCAAAACCTGCTCTCGGATCCCCCCGGAACCGTTTTCGACCTCGTCTTCCTCAGGAACAACCTCCTCACCTATTACAACGACCAGGTCAAAATCCCCGCCATGATGAAGGTGATCGACAGTCTCGCCCCGGGAGGGTTTCTGATCATCGGCAGCCACGAGAAGATGCCGATCGAACGGAAAGACCTGAAGCGCTAGGAAGAAAGCAGGCATGTCTTTCGCAAGGAGCCCTGAACGGTCCAGGCTGACGCACGCCCTTGATTTTTTCTCTTTTCGCTCCTGACAATCTGGCTAAAGGCAGAAAAAATCCCCGGCCCCTGCCCTTTCCATTCTTCAGACAAGGGTGACCAGATCTCGATGCCTCACGTTGTGTTGATTTTTGCGGGCTGGCGCTCAGATCACTTTCAATTGGCGGAGGCCAGACTTTTGCTGAAAGGAAAACGCGGGAAAAACCGGGGGGTTCGGTCTTTGTATTTTTTTGTACTCCTCACCGAACGCGGCCTCCAAGTCTTTATCAGGACTTCCGGCCTGTCCGGGTGAGAATAATCGCTCTTTTCCACCATCCGTCCTCCGTCTTTTTCGTGTTTTCTTCCCCCGCCAAACTGCCGGCGGGTAAATTTCGTGGTTCCGTTTTTGTTTTTTCTTTTTCTCTTCCCAACTTTTGGCACTTCAAACTTTAGGCATTTCGAACTTCCTTTTACCCTCTACTGCAAGAGGAAATTCCTGCACAGGCGAACGGCTTCTATGGGGTCCAGGGTCTGGGCGTCCGCCCCCACCTCCACTCGCACCAGCTCCGATGTGACCGCCCCGCCGATGATCACAAAAGTTTTTTCCCGCAACCCCTCCTCTTTGAGCATCGAAATGACCTCTTTCATGCTCTCGAAGGTCGGCGTGATCAGGGCCGACATCGCCAGGACAGGAGACTCTGTTCTTTTGAGGTCGGCGATGAACTTCTGGGGCGGTACGTTGACGCCAAGGTCGTGGACGGTGAACCCGTGGGCTTTCATCATCGTGATGACGATGTTCTTCCCCAGGTCGTGGATATCCCCTCTGGGTGTCCCAAACACGATGGCCCCCTGGGCATTCCCCTCGGTGATTGCCGTTTTGAGCGCAGGTTCCAGGAGGGCGTTGATGCCCTTGAAGACCTCCCCCGAGTAGATGAGTTCACTGAGGAAGAACTGGCCCGTCTCGAAGCGCTTGCCCACCTCTTCCATCGCTTTTCGGCAGACCCTCAGTATATCCAGGGGATCGGTTCCACGTTCGATTTCAGCTTTTACGATGCCCATGGCTTCCTGCCTCTTCATTCGCAGGAAGGCGGCCCGCAGTTGCTCTTCCATAGGATAGGCTCCTCGTTTTCATCAGATGTTGTTGATGAGGCACAGGCCTCAGTCTTTTCCCCGGTAAGTCTTGGCGGTGTCGATCATCGTCTTCACGTTTTCGAATTTTGCATCCACGGGACACTCGCACCCTGTGGTCAGCAGGAACCCTCCCCCTTTGCCCACCTCATCGATCAGCTTCCGGCAGTAATCGGCCACATCCTCCGGCTGTCCCAGGGTGAGCAGGTCCGCGCGAACGTCGCCGCTGATGCACATGTGGCCCCCGAGGATTTCCTTGGCCTTGAAGATGTTGGTCGTGCCGTCGAGGTCGGCCACGCACTTTCCCCTGGGGAACGTCCTGAAGTACGGCAGGTTAAGGCTCCAGTCCGTATCGAGGTGGAACCAGGGCGTGATCCCTTCGGATAAGAAGGCATCGACATATCGTTGCAGGTAGGGCCACTCAAAGCGCTCGAAAATATCGAGGCGGTATATGGCGCCCGAGCCCCGTTCCAGGACGATGAAAGCCAGGGGTGTTTTGGTGACGGCGATCGTCTCCAGGGTGTTCCGGATGAGATCGTCGCAGGAGGCGTCCATCGCGGCCTGAACCTTGTCGGGGACTTCGTAGAGGTCCATCGTGAATTGGGTGAGGGTGCGGCACAGGGAAAACGCCATCAGAACGGAGTCGACGGCGGCGCCGAGGAGCACAGGGATTCCCCGCTCCTCACAGAACTGCTTTTCCCGGCAGTATCTGTCGAGGAGAAGGTTTTGAACGCCCGCCAGGCGCTGAAGGGACTTGCCGCTCATCTCTTCGTAGTGCTCTTCCCAGAAACCATTCCACCCCAGGGACGCGATGCGGTCGTAGTCGTCCCTGGAGAAGAGCTCCCTTTCGTCAATCTGGGCCAGGGCGTCCTCGGGCAGGTTCCTCCCGGGCACGAGGTTCCTCACCGGCGCGTTGCTGAACTTTCCCCCCAGCATCGGCCAGTAGACGTTCGTCTTGGGGAGGATGTCAAACCCGCCCAGGTCCTCGAAGGTGTCCAGGGAGGCCTGAAAGGCCTTATCCAGGTCCCTCCACGCCTCGCCCTGGGTCATCCCGCGGTTTCGGATCGGAAAGCTCACCATCAAAGGCATGACCGGGGTCCTGTCCGGTTTTTCAAGGACGATGGCGGCCTGGACTCGCTCTCTGCGGGTCATGGTTTCACGTATCATCGACAGGTTCTCCTCACGTCAAAAAAGGTTGATTTCCGTGGATCAGTAGCTGTAAGGCCATCCTTTCCAGTACTTCTTCACCCTGAGCCAGACTCCGAAGAGCCCCGTGGGTTCAAATATAAGGAAAAGGATGATCACGAGGCCGTAACAGCTGGCCTGAAGATCCGCCAGCCGGGTCACCAGGAAAGGATAGTCCTGGCTGAGAACGTCCTTCAGAAGCCTGATCCCCTCCGGCAAAAGGGTCATGAATATGGCGCCGAACACGGTCCCTGCGATGGTTCCGACCCCGCCCACCAGGCAGATCGCCAGGTACTCGATGGTCATCAGGAAGGTGAAATGCTCGGGGCCGATAAAGGAAAGGGTCACGGCGTAGAGCCCGCCTGCGATCCCTGCGTAAAAAGAGCTGAGCATGAAGGAGCGAATCTTGTATTTGGTGATGTCGATCCCGATGACTTCCGCTGAAATGTCGTTGTCCCGGATCGCGATAAATGCCCTGCCCGCTTCGGTGCGGAACAGGTTCTTGGCGAAGACGGCGCCGCAGACGACCAGAAAAAGGATGAGGTAGTAGATCTTCCGGTCCGAGTCCAGGGCCAGCCCGAAGACGGACGGTTCGGGCACGGTGAGCCCTCCGGTCCCGTTCGTCAGGCTGTTCCAGTGGACGATGACGTATTCGACGATAAAGTGGAAGGCGAAGGTCGCGATCGCCAGGTAAAGGCCGCGCAACCTCAGGCATGGGACGGCGATGACGAGGCCGCTCACCGCGGAAACGACCCCCCCGAGAGGCAGGGAGATCCAGAATGGGATCCCGAGGCGCAAGCTCAGAATCGTCGACCCGTAAGCGCCGATCGAGATGAAAGCCGCGTGACCCAGGGAGATCTGGCCGGTGTACCCGGACAGGATGTTCAGGCCGAGGGCCCCGATGAGGGCGATACCGCACAGATTGGCCGTGTAGATGAGGTATTTCCCCGCCACGAAGGGAAAGGCAAGGACGGCCAGCGCGAGGAGCCCCAGCCAGACCTTGACGAAGGTCGTCTGGAAGATCTTGATGTCGTCGCGGTAACGGGTTTTGAATTGTCCGCACCCCATGGCTCCCTCACACCCGGATGATTTCCTTCTTGCCGAACAAGCCGTAGGGCTTGATCATCAGTATCAGGAGGAGGATGAAAAAAGCGGAGAGTTCTTTTACCCCTGACCCGAAAAACTTGGAGAGGTACCCTCCGGCGAGGTTTTCCGTCAGCCCCACGATGAGACCGCCCAGGATGGCGCCGGCCACGCTGTCGATCCCGCCCAGGACGACCGCCGGGAAGACTTTGAGCCCGAAGAAGCTCATCGTCGTCTGGAGGCTTGAAATGCTCGCGAGAAAGACGCCGCCGATGGTAGCCACGACCGAGGCCAGGACCCAGGAGAGGGAGAAGATCTTTCTCACGCTGATGCCCATGAGGAAAGCGTACTTCTGGTTAAAGGCGGTCGCCCTCATGGCCAGCCCGAGCTTGCTGTACTTGAAAAACAGGAAGAACAGGATGAACAACCCCATGGCCGCGATAATGGTGATCAGCTCCACGGGCAGGATGGAGAGCCCGAGGAGGCGGATCGCCTTCTCGGGGAAGGGAGCCGGGAAGCGGTAGGTGTCATGGCCCCAGAAAAGGCCCACGAGGCTTCTCAGAAGGGTTGCCAGGCCCACCGTCACCATGATGATGGAGAAAACGTGCTCCCCGATCATGGGCCTGAGGATCAAGAGCTCGATCAGGATCCCCAGGAGCGCCGAAAAAACGAGGGTCAGGAGGAAAGCGGGCACAAAGGGCACATGGTAGGCGGTGATGAAATAGTAACAGACATAAGCCCCGAGCATCATCAGCTCACCTTGCGCAAAGTTGACCACATCCGTCGCCTTGTAGATAAGGACGAATCCCAGAGCGATGAGGCCGTAGATGCTTCCCACGATCACGCCGCTCAGGACCAACTGAAAGAATATTTTCAGACTCATGCTGTCCATGTCGGTTCCCTTGGCTTTGTTGTGCCCGCCTCCTCCCTGCCCCAGCCGCTTATTTACCGACGGCCCGCCATCCGGTGAGAGGTACGAACTGTTTCTTTTGCAGGTCCCCCTTGGTCATCCTGGCGAATCCCGGCGACCCGTGCGAGGTGGCGGAGTAGCTGATGGGTCCCATGATGCCTTCGGGGTCGAAGTTCTGGATCGACTCCATCGCTTTCACGAGGCCGTCCCTGGTCAGGTTCTTGCCCCCCCGCTTGGCCCCTTCGGCAAAGACCATGGCATTCAGCCAGCCGTAGACGTAATAGGGGTGAATCTTTTCCTGGGCCGGCATCCACTTGTCGCCGAAATGTTTCTTCGACGCAGCCACGAGCCTCTTCATGCCGGGGATGTCTTCATCGGGCATGGCGAAGATGTTGAGCACCAGGAGCCCCTGCCCGTATTCGCCCGCGAGCTGCAGGGTGGCGAGGAAGCCCAGGGTGTTGGAGCCGATGAAGGTGGGCTTCCACTGAAGTTTGTAAGCCTCTTTCAGGAACATGGCGCCCGACTTGATTCCTGCAGCCAGGATCACGAAATCGGGCTTTTCCCTCATCAGGTTGACCACCTGGGAGCTGAAATCCACGGCGTCGTACTTGTAGGTCTCCACGGCAACGGGGGGAAGGTTGTATTTCTTGCGGGCCATTTCCAGCCCCTTCTTGTGGTCCTCTCCCCAGTCGTCGTCCTGGCAGAAGAGGGCGATCTTGGGGTTCTTGGCCTTGAGGTCGCTCAGGATGTACTCGACGGTGAGGATGGATTGGTCCACGTAGTTGGTTCCCACGGCAAAGACGTATTTCTTCAGAGGGTCATAGATGCTGGTGGAGAGGCTGCACGCCGGGGCGACAGGGATCTTCTCTTTTTCCGCGATCGGGAAAAGGGCTGTCGTGGGAGCCGTGCCCCAGGGTGAGACAAACGCGAAAATCTGGTCATTGGTCATCAGCTTCTTTGCCGCAGCCACGGCCTTGGCCGGGCTGTAGGCGCAGTCTTCCACGATGGCCTGGACTTTCCTCCCGTTGATCCCGCCCTGCTCGTTCAACTCGTTGAAAAACGACGTGATGCCGTCGGCCATGCCGATGCCGCCGATGGCCGTCGGACCCGTCAGGTCGCTGATCACGCCGACCTTGATGGTGTCCTGGGTGACGCCCGTCTCGGCATACAGGGAACCCGCCGCCAGGACAAGGACAATCGTCAAAATGCATGTATGGAGCTTGAGCAGACCTTTCATAGTTACCCCCTTTTCGTTAGATGTTTGAGTGTCAGGCTCAGACCGGCCAAGAACAAAACGATAAACCCTCTCCCCCTCGTCATC
>JAGUZM010000419.1 GCA_020060805.1 Deltaproteobacteria bacterium
ATGCCCGCGGATTTGAGGAGCAGGACCGTGGGGATGATCGCGATCTTGATGCCCTCCAGGCGTTTGACGAATTGCTCAAATCGGCGCAGGTCGAAGATCGGGTTGGTGACGACGTACTCCACCCCCAGGTCGATCTTCTTTCGCAGGTTTTCGAGCTCAATGGTGAGGAGCCCGCCCGGCGCTCCCGTATCCAGGGTGGAGCCGACGCAGAAGGCCGGCGTTCCCCGGAGCTCGATCCCGGCCAGGTCTTTCCCGCTCCCCAGTTTCTGGAGGGTTTCCAGAAGCCCCATGAGATCCAGGTCATTCACGGCCCTCGCCTGCGGATGGTCTCCGAACCGGATGTCTTCGCCTTGGATGGCCATGACGTTCTTTATTCCCAGGCCGGCCGCGGCGAGAACGTCGGATTGAAGGGCGAGGCGATTCCTGTCGCGGCAGCAGACCTGAAGGACGGTCTCGATGCCTTGGTGCTGAAAAAAGGCACACCCTCCCAGGGAACTGGCTTTCAGGACGGCATTGGCCATTTCAGGAACCACGACCGCGTTCAGGCGCCCTCTCACAGCCGTGGCGCTTTTCATGAGGGGTGAGAAATCGGAACCTTTGGGGGGCTCAAATTCTCCCAGAACGACAAATCTGCCTGATTTAATTCTGTCCTGTAGTGGCATCTCGGTAACCTCCAGAGTGTTGGGGAAAGTCCGGTGGACGATTCAGAGCTTTTACTCTAAGCCTCTCGATTTGGCAACCATTATATGCCGCCTGAACCTTCTGTTTTCATGGCCGGCAAAAGGACGGTGAAAACCGTTCCCTTGCCCGGCGTGCTTTCGACGCCTATGCTTCCGTGGTAAGCTTCGACGATCCCTTTCACCAGGGCAAGACCCAAGCCCGTGCCTGTGATGTGGCGGGTTTTGGGATGCTTGACCCTGTAAAACTTCTCGAATATTTTGGGTATTTCTTCCGCAGGGATTCCGACGCCCGTGTCGCTCACCTTGATTTCGACGAACTCGTCGACGCCCTGGGCCCGCACGGTGACGCTTCCTCCGTCAGGGGAGTAGTTGATGGCGTTGCTCAGGAGGTTGTTCAACACCTCCTCGACGTTCCTGGGATCGGCGAGGATGGGCTTGAGGTTCTTCAGGGAGCATGTCAGGGCGATGTTCTGCTCCCTCGCCCTCGGTTCCATGAAAGCGACCATGTCCTCAATCATTTTGCCGATATCGACGGCTACCTGCTGCCGCACCAGCCTTCCCGCCTCGAGCCTCGCCACATCCAGCAGGTCGTTGATGAGGGCGAGGAGGGCATCGATTTTATTCACCGTCCGCTTGACGTAGTCCTGCTGTTTTTCCTGCAATGAACCGACGAGACCTTCGAGAAGAACGCTGTTGAGCTGCCTGATGGAGACGAGGGGGCTCCGGAGTTCGTGGGCAACCATGTTCAGAAAATCGCTCTTCATCTGGTCGAGCCGCTTGAAAGCGGTCACATCCTCCAGGACCGTCACGGTCCCGACGACGGCCCAGAAAACGTTCCTGTCCGGGCCGAGGGTCGGGGCGGAAATGGCCCTCAGGATTTTGTTCCCGACCCGGATTTCCTGGGAGAAAACCTCTTTTTCCGGGACCTCTCCCCTCTGTATGATTTTCAGGGTCTCTATCAATGTTTCGTCCCGGATGATCTGAAGGACGGGAAAAGGATCGGTGAAGTCTCCCTGAACCTCGAGGAGGCGGAGGAGGGCAGGGTTGTGAAGGATCACCTCCAGATTCCTGTTCGTGACCATGAGCCCGTTGGCCATGCAGCTGATGATCGTCTCCAGCCGCTTTTTTTCCGTGTTCAGGTCGATGAGGTTGCGGACCGTCTCTTCCTGATACCGCCTCTTCTCCTGCTCCAGGTTTCTTCTTTCAATCGCCCGTTCGATCGTGAGGAGGAGCTGGTCGAATTCAAAAGGCTTGGTGATGAAGTCATAGGCCCCCTTCTTCATGCATTCAACGGCCGCATCGAGGGTGCCGTGTCCCGTGATGACGACCACGGGGACATCCGGGTGAGAGGACCGCGTCGCCTTGAGGCACTCCTCCCCCCCCATGACGGGCATTTTCAAATCCAAGAGGATGAGGTCGATCGGGTTTTCAGAGAGGATGTCGAGAGCGGCCCGGCCGTTGTCCGCATCCATCACCTCAAAGCCTCGAGCCTTCAGGAGGCGCTTGCAGGCCTCCCTGAAACGGGTCTCGTCATCGACCAGGAGAATTGTCGTCCCTTGGATCATTGACTCCACCATGTACCCGGCGATCTCAACACCCTTTTCCCGTCAGCAAAGGTTTCCTTTTCACCAAAGGGGCTGCTCAAGCAGCCGTCCGTTCCGAAGGGCCTAAGCCGTGAAGGATGAGGTCATGGCCGGCAGGAGAACCCTGAAGGTCGTCCCTTTGTCCACAACGCTTTCCACATCGATCGTTCCGTGATGGGCTTCCACGGCCCCTTTGACGATGGCAAGCCCCAGGCCGGTTCCCATCACCTGGCGGGTTTTGGGATGCTTGACCCGGTAAAACTTGTCAAAGATTTTCGGCACCTCTTCAGGGGGGATTCCAACCCCCGTATCCGCCACTCTGATTTCCACGTACTCGCCCAGCCCTTTGGCGGTCACCGTCACCTGACCCCCGCCCGGCGAGTAGTTGATCGCGTTGCTGATGAGGTTGTTGAAGATTTCCTCCATGTTCTTGGGGTCAGCATGAACGGGTTTCAGCTCCTGGCAGGAGAAGGTGAGGGCGATGCCCTGGTTCTTTGCCCTCGGCTCCAGGAGGGCGATGCACTCCTCGATAATCTTGCCGATGTCCGTCGGAACCTTGCGTTGCAAGAACCGGCCTGCTTCAATTTTGGCCACGTCCAGGAGGTCGCTGATGAGTTCCAGGAGGGCATCGATCTTCTTCGTCCCCCTTCCGATGAAATCCTGTTGTTTCGGCTCCATCGGTCCCGCCAGCCCTTCCAGGAGAACACTGTTGAGTTGCCGGATGGAAACCAGAGGGCTACGCAGCTCATGGGCAACCATGTTGACAAAGTCGGACTTCATCTGATCGAGCTGCTTGAAGGCGGTGATGTTTTCAAGGACGGTCACCGTCCCGAGGACGGCCCGGTCAGGCCCCAGGACCGGCGCCGAGATGGACCTGAGGACGTTCTTGCCCGCGGGAATTTCCTGGGCCGTGGATTCCTGTTGGGGTGAGTCGCCGCTCAGGATGCGTTTCAGGGTGTCGATGAGCGGCCCGTGGTTGACGATCTCCGTGATGGGCGCAGGGTTGCTGACTTCCCGTGAAATCTCCAGGAGGCGCATGAGGGCGGGGTTGTGAAGCACCACTTCCAGGTCCCGGTTGGTCACCATCACGCCGTTGCCCATGCAGTTGACGATGGTTTTGATGCGGCTTTTCTCGAGCCCCAGGTCATGAAGGTTCCTGAGCCTCTCTTCCTCGAAGAGCTTGGCTTTTGCCTCGAGGGTTCTTTTGTCCGCTGCCCGCCGGATCACGATCAAAAACTGGTTGATCTGGAAGGGCTTTGTGATGAAGTCATAGGCCCCTTTTTTCATGCATTCCACCGCCGTGTCGACCGTGCCGTGGCCGGTGATGATGATGACGGGGATATCGGGGTACGTTTTGCGCACCGTCTCCAGGACTTCTTCGCCGCCCATGACGGGCATCTTGAGGTCCAGGAGCAGGATGTCGACGGGTTCTCTGGCGAGGGTATCCAGAGCGAGCTTGCCGTTTTCAGCGGACAGGACCTCATACCCGTGCCCTGTCAACACCCGCTGGCATCCATCCCGGATTGGTTTCTCATCGTCTGCAACAAGAATGCGGATTTTCTCGGTCATGATTCATCCATTCCAATGAAAACAGGTTCTTCTCCCAAGAAGACAGACTCGTCGGCACAGACGCCCGCTTGAGAACAAGGCAGTTCTATGATGAAGACCGTGCCCCCTTCGGGAGGGCATTCAAAGTAGAGGTTGCCCCCGTGAATTTTGATGATGTTCTGGGAAATGCTCAACCCCAGGCCTGTTCCTTTTCCCACAGGCTTGGTGGTGAAAAAGATGTCGAAGACCTTGTCCCGGAGGTCCTCCGGAATTCCCGGGCCCGTGTCGGCCACATGGATGGTGAACATGGAGCGCTCCCGGTTGAATGTCGCCTTCACCGTGAGTTGTCCCTTGCCCCCCATCGCATCGGACGCGTTGATGAACAGGTTCGTGAACACCTGCTGGAGTTGGCTCATGTCTCCCACCATGGCGGGCATCCCTTCGTCGATCTCCTTCCTCACCTCGATGTTGTGAAAACTCGCTTTGTGGATCAGGAGATCCAGAGACTTGCTGATCAAATTCTCGATGCTGAAGGAGGAGGTTTTGGCTGCAGACTTGCGGCTGAACTCGAGCAGGTCGGAGACGATTTGCTTGCACCTCAGGGTCTGATCGATGATCTCCTGGAGGTCCTTCAGGTGTTCCGGGTTGTCCTGGAGCCTTTCTTTCAAGAGCTCGGTGTAGATGAGGATCGCGGACAGGGGATTATTGATCTCGTGAGCGACGCCCGCCGCCATCCTGCCGATGGAGGCGATCTTCTGGGACTGGATGAGCTGGATGTTGGCATCCTCCAGCTCTTTCCTTATCTTGAGGACCCCCCTCAGATCGGTGAACACACCCACGCTCCCCACCTCTTTGCCCTCCATCGTGATGATGGAAGCGCTGAGGGTGACGGGGATTTCCTTCCCGTCCTTTGTGGTGACCGTCATGGTCGTGGGGTTCAGCTTGCCCGGCGGGCCGAACTGGTCGCTCCGCATCTTTCGCATGTTCTCTTTGGCCACATCGATGTTGTAGAAGCTGCTCAGGTGACCCCGGTTGATGATCTCGCTGGAGGAGTACCCTGTGAGCTGGGCCATCCCCTCGTTGAAAATGAGCACCTTGCCTTTGGTGTCCACCACCACGATCCCGTCCACCGTGCTCTGAATGACCTTTTCCAGGAAGGTGCTCGATTTCTCCAGTTCCCGCTCCAGCCGGATTCTGGCGGTCACATCCCTGGAGGCTTCCAGGATTTGAACCATTTCCCCTTTCTCGTCGTAAATGGGTGCCACCGTCACCACGTCGAACCGGGTCTCCCCTTTCTCATCCTTGTATTCCTGGTACGTGCTGACCAGGCCTTTTTCTTTGATTTCGTCGAGCCTCTGGGTGATGGAGCAGAGTTTGCCGTAATGATGGCAAGGCTTATCCAGGCCATACCTGACTTCATAACAGGGCTTGCCGATGACTTCCTCATAGGGGAGGCCGTGCTCCTTTACAAAGGTCTTGTTCACCCTCTCGATGGTCATGTCGAGACTGACGACCATGATCCGGTAGGGCAGGGAGTCCAGAATCACCTGGGTTTCTTCCCTGACCTTCCGCTGGTACGCCTGGCGCTCTTTTTCCAGCTCCGTTTTCTCCGTCTCCATCTGGATGAGGTCCCAGATCAGGCGGGTCGCCTTGTGGTCGATGACGGAAACACCGGCAGGTCTCTTGGTGTAGATCTGGTCTCTCAGGCCGGCGGAACCGGTCAGCTCGATGATGAGATTGAGCCCGGGGAGCTCAAAAAGGGCATCCACGCTGGTTGTGGCGAACAGGCCGAGTTCTCTCGCATACTGAAGCCCCGGGGCGTCCGGGTTGATGTCCGATACGCCGAGGATTTTCATTTTCAGCCTTGAGAGGCGCTCTTCATCCAGGAGGCGGAGCAGATCATGGCAGGCCCTGCCTCCGCCCACGATCGCAACACCCAAAGGAATGTTGGCCTGCTC
>JAGUZM010000352.1 GCA_020060805.1 Deltaproteobacteria bacterium
CAAACGGGGTGGAGAAAATATAATAAACCTCTGTAAAAGTCTCCCACTTGGATGTCTTGTGTTAAGGGAGTGGAGCAGGCCGTTTTCAGCAGCCATGGCCTCTGCGGTAAAGGATCACCATAGAGCTGTTCCACGACGGGTCGTCCATGCTCAGGTCCAGAAGAAAAAAAAGGCCCCTCAAGAAGCGTAGGCGGGGGATCTACATCCTTCCCAACCTCATCACGAGTGCCGGCCTTTTCGGCGGGTTCTATGCCATCATCGCCACGATCCAGGGGAGGTATGAGGCTGCGGCCATTGCCGTGATTATCTCTGCGGTCTTTGACTCCATGGACGGCAGGATAGCCCGTCTGACGCAGACGACCAGCCATTTCGGCACAGAGTACGACTCCCTGTCGGATCTCATCGCCTTCGGCCTGGCTCCCGGGATCCTCGCGTTCCAATGGGCTCTGGCGCCCCTCGGGCGACTGGGGTGGCTCGCTGCATTCGTGTACGTCACCTGCGGGGCCCTGAGGCTCGCAAGGTTCAACGTCCAGAAAAGCACTCAAGACCCCAACTACTTCAGAGGCCTGCCGATCCCTGCCGCTGCTTGCTTCATCGCTTCCCTTGTCCTCTTCGTGAGCGACATGGAGGATGCCTTCCAAGGTAAATCGGTGATCATCATCATCACTGTCTTTACCCTCGCCTTCCTCATGGTGAGCACAGTGCCTTATTACGCTTTCAAGCGGTTCGACGTCAGGAAGCGGAAGCCGTTCCGCGTGCTCGTGGCTGTGATCCTGCTTTTTGTCATCATCGCCCATGACCCAAAGAGCACGCTTTTCCTGATCATGCTGGTTTATGTGCTGTCCGGACCTGTGCTGACGTTCTATCGACTCTACAGAAAACGTCCCCTCGGCAGGGTGTCCGCTCTGGAAGGGGAGCAGGGGTCAGGAGAAAAAAGCCAGGAGAGCTCCATCAATCCGTAAATCGGGCGCCATCAGGGAGGATCCCTCGAGGGGCCTGATGCTCCTTTTTTCCTGATCGGGGAGAATTTCCCCTCCACCAAGGGGTGTGGAATAGAAGGGGGTGAGCTTCAGGCGCGTTGAGGCCCGACCCGATCATGGTTTTGGAAAAAACATGAGAATAACCGGCGGCCGGGCGAAAGGCCGTCGCCTGACGGCATTCAAAGGGCTTGATATCCGTCCCACCTCAGACCTCGTCAGGGAGGCTATCTTTGACCTCATAGGCCAGGACTGGCAGGATGCGGAGGTGTTGGATCTTTATGCAGGGACGGGAAGCCTGGGCATCGAAGCCTTGAGTCGTGGAGCTTCCCGGGCGGTTTTCATAGACCTTTCCCGGAAGGCCCTCGATATCGCAAATAAAAACCTGGAAATTTGCGGCTTCCGGGACTCGGGCTTCACGGTCAAAGCTGACCTGTCCAGAGGGCTGCCGAAGAAGCCGTTCCTGGAAAAGAGAAGGGTTGACCTCGTTTTCGTGGATCCGCCCTATGAAAAAGGGCTGGCCCTCGCCCTGCTTGTTGACGATCTGGCGATAAGGGAGATTTTGGCCAAGGACGCGATTGTTGTGGTTGAGACACGGAAAAGCGAGATCCTGCCGGAAACCGCGGGACCACTCCGGCTGATCAAATCCAGGACCTATGGAGACACGAGGGTTCACGTCTTCAAGCGCGAGGGTGACCGATGAGCTCAAAGATTGCGATCTATCCAGGCACATTCGACCCTATCACCAACGGGCATTTGAGCATACTGACCAGGGCTCTGAAGATTTTCGATAAAATCGTGATCGCCCTGCTCAATAACCCTCAAAAAGTCCCCCTTTTCACGATGGATGAAAGGATACAGATGATCAGGGATGTCCTGAAGGATCAGCCCAACGTGGAGATCGACTCCTACAACGGTCTTCTTGTGGACTATGTGGTCAGGAAAAAGACAAACGTCATCATCCGGGGGCTGAGAGCGTTGGTGGATTTTGAGTACGAGTTCCAGATGGCCCTGATGAATAGAAAACTCAACCGGGAGGTTCAGTCCGTATTCCTGATGACCGACTACAAGTGGTTCTATACGAGTTCAACGATCATCAAGGAAGCGGCCAGCCTGGGAGGAGACGTGAGCGGCCTGGTTCCGCCTGTTGTGTGCAAGAAGCTGAAGGAAAAATTCGGATACTAGGTATGTGGTCGGGGACTTCTGCGCTGGTCGCGAAGGCCCGAACCGAAGCGACCGTCCCTGACCGGCTGAGCAAGGTGTCGCGGAGAAAGGCTTTTGCGGGGATGGAGGGGCAGGGGAGCAGACCTTGGAGGGATGGGCATGACGATGGCCGTGACAAAAGAAAAATTGATCGACAGCATCTATGACAACGTGGGATTGAGCAAAGTTCAATCGCGAAACGTCGTGGAGCGCCTGTTCGATATCATGAAACAGACCCTGGAAAGCGGGGAGCATGTTCTCGTCAGCGGGTTCGGTAAATTCGCGGTAAAGAGCAAGGCGCCCCGCCGGGGAAGGAATCCTCAAACAGCGGAAGAACTCCGGCTCAGGGCGAGAAGGGTGGTGATTTTCAAGGCCTCGGGTGTGCTGAGGAAAAGAATCAACCACGGCTAGCAGGCTGCTGAAAAACACCCATCTGCCATTCGACAGGCTCATGGCCCTGAGCGAAGCCGAAGGGCTGCGTTGCCCTCGTCCCTCGTCGCTGCGGCGTACTTATATGTACGCCTCGCTCCTCGGGATTTCGGGCGCATCTGGGTGTTTTTGAGCAGCCTGAAAGCAAGGGTTTTCTCGGCAACCTGCTAGAGACTCACGATAAAGGCATTCGGGAATCCCATTTTCTCAAGCCTCTTCAGTATGTCCGCCGCCTGGTCCAGTCTCTCAGACTTGGACGCGTGAACCCTGTACCAGAGCCTTTCATCCCCATCCGTGTAGGGGATCACGTTCACATACCCGTGGTATCGTTTCATT
This sequence comes from Deltaproteobacteria bacterium, assembly GCA_020060805.1. Taxonomy (GTDB): domain Bacteria; phylum Desulfobacterota; class DSM-4660; order Desulfatiglandales; family HGW-15; genus JAHECH01. The sequence goes on from JAGUZM010000352.1 coordinate 2,946, forward strand.
CTCTCGGCGAGGCGCAGGGCGTTGTCTTTGTTCTGGAATGCTCCCACCTGGACCGTGAATTGCCCGGTCCTGAAATCCCTGATCTCCAAGATGGGACCTGTCTTTCCTCCCCTTTCGGGCATCCCCACTTCTTTGCCCAGGGCAACGACCTGGACATCTGTGACGCCAACCCCGATCATGTCCAGTTCCACGGCCGCTGCATAAGACAGGTCGATCTCCCTCCCCCTGATAAAAGGGCCGCGGTCATTGATGGGTACGATGACCGATTTCTGATTTGAAAGGTTGGTGACTTTCACGACCGTAAAAAGGGGAAGGATCTTGTGGGCCGCTGTTTGGCGGTACATGTCAAAGATCTGTCCGCTGGAGGTCGGCCTTCCGTGAAACTTCGGCCCATACCATGATGCTTTGCCGTACTGAACGAATCCCTCGGCGTCAGGGAGGGGATAATAGCGATCTCCGTTCACCTCATAGGACTCAGGGTATTTCCCTCTTTCCGAAGGCGGCAGGGGGAGCGTCTTTGGGCGAGGGGAGGGCGGCGCAACACGGTAAGGCTCTTCCGTGGTGCAAGCAGGGATGAGCCCAAAAAGGACGATTGAAAAACAAAGGAAGCGTTTCATCCGCCCAATACAGTAAAGCGAACCGCACCAGATCGGGTTCACTGCCGGCTGCGATGCCTTAGGATAATCTCGCCCCTCGTCCACGTGCTGGGTTCCCTGCCCCATGGGTTGAAAAGACATTGCCTATGATAGCAGAACTTTCACATGGTTCAAGCTAATACCTTCACCGAAACCCCAAGGACACCCCTCAAAGACCGTGATAGGTGATCGGTGAACGGGAGCTCAGATTGCAGGGAGCGAAGTCCGGAGTCAAGCCTCTCGCTTCACATTTCTCGGTTCCCACTTTTCTACACCCATGACCCGTCACGCATTGCTCATTACCGATTAACTTGCAGAGCAGCTTCGCTCGAATGTTCCAAGGTTCCAAAAGCAAGCGGGCAGGGGGGAGGTTCTGGTTTTTGTGGGGTGTTTCGATTTTTGTTGACATGTCATGAGGGTTTTTCTACATTGCCCCCCATAACTATAATGTGATTATAATGTAATTACTCCGAAAATCCTGCAACCATCTGGTCTGGATCCATATCATTCAAAGAAAAGAAGGGGTAACTCATGAGACTTAAAGACAAAATTGCTCTGGTGACAGGGAGCAGCCGGGGCGTGGGAAGGTCCATCGCCCTCGCCTACGCCAAGGAAGGGGCGAAGGTCATGGTCAACTTCACCTCCAACGAGAAAGCTGCAAGAGAAGTCGTGGAGGCGGTTCAAGGCGTTGGCGGCCAGGCAAAAGCCATGAAAGCCGATGTGGCGAAGAAAGCAGAAGCCGAGAGCCTCGTTAAGGCGACGGTTGAGCAGTTGGGCGGCATCGACATCCTGGTGAACAACGCGGGCTTCACCCGTCCGGCGATGATGACCAAAATGTCGGAGCAGCAGTGGGACGAGGTTGTGGATATTCACCTTAAGGGGGCTTTCCTTTGCACCCAGGCGGCGGCACCGCACATGATCGCCAAGAACAGGGGCAAGATCATCAATGTCACCTCTGTCGCCGGCATTGTCGGCACGGTAGGACAGATGAATTACAGCGCTGCCAAAGGAGGGGTCATCAGCATGACCAAGTCCATGGCCCGGGAGCTGGCGCGGAACAACATCTGCGCGAACGTGATTTGCCTCGGCATTGTGACCACGGACATGACCGAGAAAATCACCACCGACGAGAAGCTGAAAGACATTTACATGAATCGGATTCTTCTCAGGCGATTTGCCGAGCCAGAGGATGTGACCCCGGCCTTTGTCTTCCTCGCTTCGGACGAGGCGAATTACATCACCGGTCAGCTTCTCTGCGTGGACGGCGGCTATGGGATGATCTAGCGGGTTGCTGAAAAAAGCCCATCTACTGCGTTGCCCTCCATCCTCCGTAGCAGTGCTACTGCGGAGGACGGGTCATCCCTCGTCGTTGCGGCGTACTTATGTGTACGCCTCACTCCTCGGGATTTCGGGCGCCTTGTATATGGGCGTTTTTGAGCAGCCTGCGAGCAGGGGCTAGGAGAGGAACCTGAAAAGGCAATCTAAACCTCAAAAACAAGGAGGGCTAATATGGGAGGAGCACCGGATAAGATAAAGACTTGGCAAATGGTTCAACCGACATCCTTCAACAAGGAAACAAAGCAGGCGACACCGTGGAAACTTGAGAAGAAGGAGATCCCTGTGCCGGCCCTGCAACCGGGTGAGGTTCTGGTGGAGGTGGCTGGGTGCGGCGTTTGCCACACGGACCTGGGTTACTTCTACGACGGCGTGCCCACGGTGTCCAAGCCGCCTCTCGCGCTGGGGCATGAGATCTCCGGGACCGTTGTGGCCGGGGATCAGGCTTGGGTTGGAAAAGAAGTGATCGTTCCCGCGGTGATGCCTTGCCGCAAGTGCATCCTGTGCAAGACCGGCAGGGCAAACCGATGCTTGGATCAAAAGATGCCGGGGAACAGCCTCGGCATTTATGGCGGTTTCGCGAGCCACATCCCCGTGCCGAGCATCGACCTGTGCGAGGTAAAAAAGAGGGGCGAGACCCCTCTCTCGCACTTTGCGGTCGTCGCCGACGCCGCCACCACCCCTTATCAGGCAGCCAAGAGAGCCGACCTCGAGCCCGGGGACAACGTGGTCGTCGTGGGCATCACCGGCGGTGTGGGTCAGTACATGGGCCAGACCGTGAAGGCCCTGGGAGCAAAGACAGTCGTGGGTATTGCGAGACACCAGGAAAAACTCCAAAGGGCGCTCAAGTTTGGGGCGGACTTTGTGATCAACTCCACGGACAAAGATGCCTCCGCGGTGTCGAAGGAGTTCAGGGGACTCTGCAAAGACAAGGGTTTGCCTGTCACCGGGTGGAAGATTTTTGAAGTCACGGGCGCGAAGGCCGGCCAGGAGATAGCGCTGAACCTGTTGAGCTTCACCGGAAAACTGATCGTTGTGGGCTTCGGTCTTGCGAAGGTGGAGTACGCCATCGGCCGGCTGATGGCCTTTGATGCGGAGATCATCGGGACCTGGGGATGCCTCCCGGAATACTACCCGGTCGTCCTGGACATGGTTCTGGACGGACGGATCAACATCGAGGAATTCGTGGAGACTCGGCCCATGAGCTCCATCGTGGAGACTTTTGCCGAAGCGCACAAGAAACCGCCCGTGAAGCGGATTGTGCTGACCCCGGATTTCTAGCTCGGAGCTCAAGACATCCGTTGGTGCGCCTACCGCGAGGAAGGCGCTTGGTGGCGCCGAAAGGCATGCATAGGGAAGGAATAGCAAACAAGAACATCATTAACCATAAAGGAGGAAAAGAAGATGGGTTTGAAAGGTGCTTTGGCTTGGATGCCGAGAGAAGACGGCCTTAAGGATCATGCACTGCACACCGACGTGCACTGGGGAACCGAGGCTCCCTGCACGGTCTATGAAAAGAGGCCTTTAAAGGATCCGAACACAGGCAAGGAGGTCGAGGACCTTTTTGTGTCGTGGATTCGGTTGAATAACCCCAAACAGTACAATTCGTACACGACGGAAATGGTCAAGGGTGTCATCGCCGGTTTCGAAAACGCGTCGCTAGACAGGAGCGTGGTGGCTGTCGTGTTCACCGGCACAGGCCCCTATTCC
>JAGUZM010000210.1 GCA_020060805.1 Deltaproteobacteria bacterium
GTCCTATGCGGGCGCAGACGTCCCTGAGTTCTATGAGATGGTCGAAGCCCTATTTACGGCTGAAGAGGCCGAAATCAACAACCTTCTCTCCCGGAAGCCGGCCTTGGCCTCTGATGTGGCGAGGGAGGCGGGAAGAGATGAGGGTGAACTCGCGGCATTGCTGGAAAAAATGGCTCACAAGGGTTTGTGCTCGACCTTTCTGTTCGAGGGCAAGCGGTATTACCAGGGTGCACCTTTTATGCCCGGCATCTTCGAGTACCAGTTCATCGGGGGAAAGGTCGGCGAGAGAGAGAAAAGGATCGCCAGGCTTATCCACTCCTATAAGTCCGCTTATGACGCGACCAAGGGGGAGACGAAAATCACCTTTCCCATGACCCGGGTCATTCCCGTGGATCGGAAGATCAGCGTGAAGAACGCCGTCCATACCTACGACCAGGTGGCGACCTACATCAGCAAGTACGACACGATCTGCGTGGGGAGCTGTTACTGCCGCCAGGCAGCAAAGCTCAGAGACGAAGACATCCACGGCATGCCGATCGACGTGTGTATGTGGTTCGGGAGAATGGGGGAGAATGCCGTTGAGAAGCTGGGAGGACGCAAGGTATCCAAGGAGGAGGCAAGAAAGATCTTGGATGCTACGGAAGAGGCTGGCCTGGTCCATATGAGCCGGAATACGAGCGAAGATATTGATTTCATGTGCAACTGCGATCGCTGGCACTGTGATGTCATCAAAGGCGTCCTCAGGCAACCGAAACCGGGCCTCATCTTCAATTCCGGGTTTCAACCTTTCTTTGACAAGGAACGATGCATCGGTTGTGAGACCTGCATCGGCCGCTGCCCGCCTCAAGCTCTGACCATGGGCGAGGCGGGGGTGCCTGTGGTGGACCTGGACCGCTGCTTTGGATGCGCGGTGTGTGCGACAGGGTGTGAGCAAGACGCCATAGGGATGGATCAGAAGCCCGGTTTTCCAGCTCCTCCAAGGACGGCGCAGGACCTTGTAGCCGCATTGAAAGCAAAGGCGGCATCGCGATCTTCTTGAAAATCTAAAATCGAGAATCGTCCTGACGGCGTCCCCCTTGTTTCTCGCGGGCACTTTCAATTCGAGACCGCCGTCAAATTCGAGCAGGTCGAGTCCCCACGCTTCGGCCAACGCAGTCCAGCCTGACCTTGTCCCTCATTTCCCGGACCTCTTTATCCCTCATTCCGCGCCAATGAAGGGCAACAAAACCAGGCTTCTTCTCGCTCCGGCCGGAGAGACCCATGGCCTCAACCTGTTCATCCGCCGTCTCGATCCCCACTCAGACCTCACCCGCCTCTTTCATCCGGTTGACCATGTCACGGACCCCAGGGTATGGATAGGCTTTGCCGGGATCGCTGTGAAATGGGGAAAGGGTTCCGTCATAATCAAGGAGAAGGGCCTTTTCAGCAGACCTGCCCATGTGTTCAAGAAAAGATTCAACGCTCACCTTCGGATTGAGAGTCTTCATCTTCTCCTTTCCTTTGACCGACAGCAGCGCGCCTTCTTCTTTCCTGTAAACCGGTTGGCAATGGGTGGAGCAAAACGGACTAGATCGAAGGCGCGCTTACGGCCACCCGGTTTTCCAGGTAGATTCCCTGCGAAGGGAAATCGGGCGGGGACTTATGTTGGCGATGGATAGGTTCCAACCTAGGGTATCCTTTTTGCCCTTGTCAATCTTTTTTGGCCAAAGGGCCGGCAGGCTGAAGCTTCAGTCGCCTTCTTCCCTGATCCCCGGACCTGATGGGGATGAGAGCTGGGATGTTTGAGGAGGGAAAGACCCAGTTGAGGATGGAGGCCTTCCTTGGACGGAAACGAGCTCGGCCACGAAGCTGCCGACAATCACCTCACTTTTTACACGGACAGGAATACAAGCCTCATCAGCGGTGACCCATATCAGAGCCTTCGAGCTCTTGCCGTGTTCGAACACGCCGCCGATGTGCTCCAGGCTGGGTTCTACCAGGAAGGTGTCATATTCGATGTCTCTCACCTTGATTTTTTCTCTTCGGATCACTCTGGCTTTTCCTATGACGCATTTTTTCCCATCCGTGACAGGAACCTGGATTTCACCCCCCTCTCTTAGGGGGACGAGGCGGAATGCGTAAAACACGGACAGAGGGTCAAAGGCCCCTGGCAGGATCGGGATAGGCTCATTTTTTTCATCGAAGTTGCTATACTGGGCTTCCTTTTCATCCCAATCAAAGGTGACCAAGACATCCCGCTTCTCCTTACCCTCCTGCCGCTGCCTGAAGAGGAGGGACTGCCCCATCCCTTCATCCACGTACGAATCCAACCGGTCCCGAACCTTAAAAAAGATGTCGACAACTTCATAGGTTCTGGCCGTCATCGAGAAATGGAACGATTTGACCCCGTTGATTTCCGCGGGCGGCATGACCTCCAGAACCCCTTCTGCAGCAGGTATAAAAGCCCACTTCACCTGGAAGGTCAGTCTTTCGCCCGGGTAAAAGGGAAGCTTCTTGGGACGTGCACCGGCTTCCCCCGGCGGACACAGGAAGGCAAGGCCTGCGATGAATCCCAGGATCGTAATAAGAAAAGGAGAACTTTTCTTGGAGCGGCCGGTATTGAAAATCTGAAGAAGCATCGGAGATGTCAACCCCCTGCCCTCAGCTCAATAACGAGGGAATCTCGTCCGTAACCAGGAATTGCAAGAACCAGGCCAGGCGTGGGAATGAAAGGGTTTTCAACGGCTCTACGGCCGGGTGGGTAAACGGAAACGCCCTCAAGACAAGGCTCATAGGGATTTCCCGGTTAAGGATACAACATATCGAGAATTCCCAGCTACCGACACAATATATTGTATCTTTTTCTTGCAATCCCCAAATTCGTCTGATATAGGGATTCTCTATCAATCCCACTTATCCCATTGAAAGCCGAAGAAAGGAGGCTGCCCATGAGAGTCATTTCGTGCGCAAACCAGAAAGGAGGATGTGGAAAAACCACCACAGCGATCAACCTTTCCGCCTGCTTGGCAACCAAAAACCAGAGGGTTCTTTTGATCGATTTCGATCCCCAGGCGCACTCCACGATGGGGTTGGACCTTAAGCCTTCTTCTCTCGAAAAAACGGTGTATGACGTCATCAAGCCCAAATGGAACGGTCTTCTGGGAATGGAGCAGGTCATCGTTTCCATAGGGCAGAACTTCGACCTTGCTCCCTCCAATGCCGGCCTTGCCGGGGCTGAGCAGGAGCTCTCCGGCGCCCCGGGCAGGGAAAGAAAACTCCTGGATGCCATCGAGGCGATGACCAGGCCCTATGACTTTATCGTCATCGACTGTCCCCCAAGCATCGGCCATCTGTGCTTCAACGCCCTTCGCGCCTCCCAGGAAGCGATCATTCCCATCGATTTGAGCATCTTCTCCCTCCGCGGCGTCTCCAAACTCATGGAAATCGTTCTCATGCTGAAGGAAAAGCTGGACCATGTCATCAACTGCCGTGCTCTGATCACGATGTTTGATTACAGGACGAGGTACGCACGGTATGTTCTGGAGAAAGTCAAAGACGAATTCGGAGAGAATGTTTTCAACACGGTCATCCGGTACAATATCCGTCTCCGTGAGACCGTGGACTATGGGATGCCCATAGCTGAATTTGACAAACACGCCATCGGTCACAAGGATTATCAGGCTCTCGCTGAGGAAGTGATTCAAGCAGGGGTTGCGGATGTCCATCAGGATTACGATGTCCTCAGAGAGGCTGAGAACATCCTCCATGACACGGGGAGTGTCTCGACGGTTGCCCAGGAAGCCGTTTACAAGACGAAGCCCTCGTTTTCCTGAGAGCCTCTCGGCCCACGCTCCCTTACCCCTGTGTCTTGGTGACCGGTGAAGCATTCAAAATCCCGTCCGTTTTCTTCTTTCTTGGGGATGGAGCAGTTCGTGATCATATAGATCACTCACTTCATGGAAGGAAGAGACCCGCAAACGCGGCTTCCATCGTTCATCGAGGGAGAGCTCTCGTGACGGCCGGAAACAACGACCGAGAACTGGAGGGGATTTCGGACTTCTTTATATCCGGGGGGAACGAGGAGGTGAAAACCTTTGAGCGACCCGAGGGGCCTAAGTTCGAGCAGAAGATCCCGCAGGAGAGCGAATTCGGTGTCGATGAACTCACCACCATTCGCAGGCGAATCACGATTCCCGACGCTGAAAATGCTCAAACCAGCATGAACGAACTTCTCCAGAGGTATATGGAGGAGCATTTTACCCTTTTCCGCGTCGAACTCAGAAGAACCTCGGGCACGGTAGAGAACAAGGCGAGGAAGAGTGTGCGGGAGGAGGTCATCATCCTCCTCAAAGAGCCCTCCCAGTGAAGACTGAATCCAGGGGCGACGCTCGGCCCCAATCCCCCGCCGCACCAGCCTGCAACGACACCCCAAGAGTTGATCACCCTTCCCTGGCCCTTGATCTCATCTCCCCCCGATCCCGAAGGGTTTACCGAGGCGCACCCATTCCCCCTTGTTCCATCGGACGCGCATTTGCCCGCAAAAGCAAAAGACGTTTCCTCCGGCCAAGCGCCCCGGCTGATCCCTGGAGCGGTTGAAACGCGCAGGGCGGATCCTCCCACAAGTTCCAGTTGATCCGTTGACGTTAATAAAGTAAGTTGCCCTTACAGGCCTGAGGATCAGGTTCGAACCGTACCCTTGCGGGGGGGGAGCTGGTGATGAGAGCGGAAGCGTTTTGGGCTGAGAGCGATCTCCTGCTCGAAAAAACGAGCGACTTGGTATCTATCGTCACCTTTGACGTGAATCCCGTCTACGTTTTCATAAACCCTTCGCACAAGCCCACCCTGGGTTACAGCGCGCAGGATCTGATCGGCAAACACGCCTTTGACCTCATCCACCCCGAGGACAGAGAAGACCTGGTCCCCCTCCTCGCAAAATATGTTGGGGAAACTTCCTCAGGCCATGTGCCAAAAAGCGGGAGAGGGATCACGGAAAAAATCACCTACCGTTTGAGAGACGGGTGGGGGAGCTGGCGCTACCTTGAAACCACGGGAGACCTTCTTGACGACGGGCACATTCTATTTGTCTCAAGGGATATCACGGAAAGCAAGAGGCTCCAGGAGGAACTGCGGAAGGCTAACCAGGATCTTGAAAGGAGAGTGGAGGCGAGAACCGCTGAATTGTCGCGGTTCAACGCGCTTCTTTTGGAGGAAATCGCTCAACGCAAGCGAGCCCAGGAGGCTTTGCAGCAAAGCGAAGAGCGCTACAGGCAGCTTTTCAATCATGCCCCTGCGGGGATCTATGAGGTGGATTTTGAAAGACAAAGATGGGTGACTGTGAATGATGTCATGTGTGAATACACCGGTTACAGCCAGGAAGAATTCCTTTCGATGAACCCCTCCGACATCCTCGATGAGGAGAGCGTGGCCCTTTATGGCGAGAGGTTGCGGAAGATGTCAGCCGGTGATGCGGTCCCAGGGGCTGTGGAGTACAAAATCAGGGCAAAAGGGGGGAAAGAATTCTGGGTTGTCGTGAACACCAGCCCTTTGCACAAAAACGGGAAGGTCACTGGAGCCACCGCCGTCGTACACGATATCACAGAGCGAAAGCTCACGGAGCAGGCCCTGAGGCAATCAGAGGAAAGGCTCCGTTCCCTGTCCGTGGAACTGATGGCGGCCCAGGAAAATGAAAGGCTTCGGATTTCAAAAGAGCTCCATGACGAACTGGGGCAATCCTTGGCGCTTCTGAAACACAGGCTGAGATCCATTCAGAAAAAGATCCCTGATAACCTGTCCCACCTTCAGCAGGATTGTGGAGAAGTGAATCGTTACGTGGACCAGATCATCGATGACATCAGGCGGCTCTCCAGAGACCTGAGCCCGGCGATTCTTGAAGACCTTGGCCTGTCTTCGGCCCTGCGGTGGCTCGTGGAAAACTTCAGGGAGCAATACCTGATTCCCGTATCCTTCGATGTGGCTGACATGGATCGGTTTTTCAGTAACGAATCGCGCAGGAACTTGTACCGGATCTCCCAGGAAGCTCTCACCAACATCGGCAAGCACGCGGAAGCAGGCCACGTTGCCTTCGCGGTTAAGGTGAACGAAGAGAGAATCTCTTTTCTGATTGAAGATGACGGCAAGGGGTTCGAGGTCCGCAAGGTTAAAGGAAAAAACAGATCCCCCAGGGGCCTGGGACTCACAGTCATGGAAGAACGGGCGCACATGATCGGCGGATCCCTTGTCATCACGAGCCGCGTCGGTGAAGGCACCCGTGTGCTCGTGACAATCCCAAC
>JAGUZM010000162.1 GCA_020060805.1 Deltaproteobacteria bacterium
CAACGCCCTTGCGCTTCGCTATGACTTCACCTCCATCAGGTTGTCAAAGGGACTCTCACCCTCGAGCTGTCGAACATGCTCGGCACACATAAAAAGCCCCACCTCCTTCTCGGAAAATGGGGCTCATTTGCTTAATGACCGATAACAACCCGAATCAGCAGGGAGCATCTCTAACCTTCAGGTTTCAGGTTTGATCTGAAGGAGATAGTACCCTCGTTCCTCATGGAAGTCAACCTTTCGGCTACCCCGTGCTTCTGTGCGGAGCTGCTCAAGGTTGACCCTGAGCCGTTCGAGATTTCCTTCGACAAGCTCAGGGTGGTGAATGAAATCGAACGAGACTTGAACACTGTCGAAGGGTCAAGAACTTGGGAAACATCCCTGAGCCGATGAAGGCAACGGAACGGTTAGGATTCAAAGGGGTGGGAATTTATCGAAGAGGGCCACCATCTCTTTCTTCATCTCCTCGGGCACCATGGAGAGCTGGTCTTTGGGCAGAATCACGAATTCCCCCGTGCTCCGCGCCAGGATATTTCCTTCGGTGTCCCGAATCTCGGCTTTGGCTCTTATTTTCAGCTCGTCCGAAGGCTCGATCAACCTCCCTTGAACGGTCAAGGGTTTCCCCACCAATACCGGCCTGATGTACTTGATTTCCATCTTCCTCGTCACGAAAAAGGCCCTCTTCAGATAGATGATCGTCCAGGACATGGTCTCATCCAGGAGGGTCGATATAATCCCGCCGTGAGCCATGTTCTGCCACCCTTCGTGGTATTTGCCCAGGGTGATGTCCGTGCAAACGCTCTCATTGGAGCGGTAGAAATGAAGGTTCAACCCGATGGGATTCGCCGTGCCGCAGGCAAAGCAGAAATGCCCCAGCAGTTTCGGTATCTCGATGCGTTCGTTGTTCACCAAAATACACCTCGTTCAATAAGAATACAGGAGATCGAATTCACAAGAAAAACAGTTAAAATGAAACCTTCGAACAAAAAAAATCTAATCACGAAAGCACGAAACGAGGAAATCACGAAAAAATGTCCTAGGTTTTCTTTTCGCGTTTTCGAGCTTTCGTGTTTTCGTGATGAATCTTCATCGAACCAGCACCGAGCCCCTCCCCACGTTTCGTTTCGCGAGCGGAAGTTCGCTCCTGCAGGAGCGTTCAGCGCGGGGTGGGGATAAGCCACTTCCTAACCTTTGTCATTCCATCGACATTTGAAATTGTTTTGGCCGGGCAGAGTGCGGCAAACCCTTAGGTAACACGTGCCCTTCCCTTCACGCAAGCGCAAAACCCTTGCCGAGACAACCGTTCGATCACCCCCGCATCGATTGTAAACATCTCCAAGCTGCCGCACGGGCCACTTGAACAAAGGTAGATCGAGCAAGGTCCCGGGCTTTTGGAGGAGCCGCCCCAGGGTCGTGCCTGCCCCTTCCCGCTCCAAAAGAACTTGACAAGCCCCTTTTGGCGATGGTATTACGTCTTTGCCTTCACTTTTGTCTACAATAAAATCATCAAAATAGTAAACAGCATCATCGGAGGTTTGCGATCGCCAGAAGAGCAGCAAACGGGCCACAGGGAAGCAAGCGATCCAAGGTCCTGAGCACCCTAAGGGATCGGATCGTCGATGGCTATTACCCTCAAGGGGTGAGGCTGGTAGAGAACGACCTGGCCAAGGAATTCCAGGTCAGTCGCCCCATGCTCCGGGAACTGCTGGCTGAACTGGAAACCCAGGGTTTGGTGGAGAGAAAACGCAGACGCGGTGCGATGGTGCGGCGTGTCGACACGGAGTCGCTGGTAGAAATCATGGAGATTCGTGAGGTCCTGGAAGGCCTTTGTGCGCGACTGGCTGCGCAGAAATCAAAGCCTGAGGACTGGCGTGATCTGGAAGAGGCCTTTGGCGAACGGGCGGACAAAATGGTCAAGAACCTTGAGTTTGAAAACTATCTTAATCTCGTGGCAGAATTTCGGGAACGGATGGTGGAAGCGGCCCACAACAAGGAGCTCTCAAAATTGATCTATTCCCTTTTCGCCAAAATAACCATCGTTCAGCGACGGGTCGCCATCCTTCCAGGTCGTATAGAGGAGGCAATCAAGGAGCACAGGGAAGTGCTTAAAGCCATCATGTCGGGGGAGCCCAAGAAAGCAGAGGAGGCGAAAAGAAAGAACATGCGCACCGCACGACAGTATCTGGTGAGGTACAAAACATGGGTTTTGTGATCAGAGTAAAGCTTGCTCTACTTTCGGGACTGCCGCCTCGCTGCAAATCTGAAATTGGAGCGATGCTCGTTGGCTTGAGCATTCACGGGAGGGGAATGAGATGAGTTGGGAGTCGGAAGTCAAGGAAATCCATACGCGCCGAGCCAAGGCGCTGGAACATGGAGGAAAAGAGCGGGTAGAGAGACACCACGCCGAGGGGAAATTGACCATCCGGGAACGAATCGACGGCTTGCTCGACAAGAATTCCTTCGTTGAAATAGGCCAGCTGACAGGAGATGCCCTTTGGGAAGGAGCGAAATTCAAGGATATCACCCCTTCCCCTTATGTGATGGGGCTGGGCAAAGTGGACGGGAGATGGGTTGCCGTCGGAGGCGAGGATTTCACGGTGCGGGGTGGCTCAAGCGCTGGACTGATCCGGCGTAAAGGGGGACAGGGCGGATTTGTGGAAGACATGGCGTGGGAGTACCGAATACCCCTGATCAATCTCATTGACGGGGTGGGAGCCAATGTCAGCTCTGCCCTGAAGTCGCAGTTTAAGCGCCTTCCGGCGAAAGACGGTTATGAACGGTGCCTGCAACTCCTGGGGCTCGTTCCTGTCGCGTCCGCGGTTTTGGGCTCCACGGCAGGCGGCCCTGCCGGCCGCGCCGTCCTCTCACACTTTTCGGTCATGGTGCGCGGCTCTTCACAACTGTTTGCGGCTGGCCCGCCCGTTGTGGAGCGGGCCCTTTCACGAAAAGTGGAGAAAGAAGAACTCGGGGGTGCGGCCATAGCCTGTGACAAAGCAGGGTCCATCGACAATGCCACAAAATCCGAATACGAGGCCTTTGAGCAAATCCGCCGTTTCCTGAGTTTCATGCCGACCAACGTTTGGGAGATGCCGCCTTATGTGGACACCGGCGATCCCCCGGACCGGGCGGACGAGGAACTGCTGACGATCGTGCCCCGCAACCGCATGAAGCCTTATAACATGAGACGTGTGATTGAGCTCATTTTTGACAAAGCCAGTTTTTTCGAAATCCAACCCACATTCGGACTCGCCATGATTGTGGGCCTTGCCAGACTCAACGGGTTCCCCGTGGGGGTCATCGCAAATAACCCCATGCACAACGCCGGAGCGCCGGACGCAAGAGAGTCCAGAAAAATGGGACACTTCACTGCGGTATGCGATCAGTTTCACATCCCTGTGTGTCACCTTGTGGATGTGCCGGGATTCATGATCGGCGTCGAGGCTGAAAGCCTGGGAACCCTTCGTGCCGGCATGTCGGCCATGTGCCAGGTGATGCAGGCCACTGTCCCCCGATTCACCGTCATCATCCGCAAATGTTACGGCATGGCGGGGGCTTTGAACTATGTCAACAACACTTTGGCTTACAGGATCGCTTGGCCTTCGGCCGAATTCGGGTCCATACCCATAGAAGGGGGAGTGGCAGCGGCTTTCCGCCGCAAGATCGAGTCGAGCCCGGACCCTGAGAAGACGAGAAGGGAAATCGAGGAAGAGATTCACTCTTATGAATCCCCCTTCCGCACTGCCGAGAAGTTCGCCGTGGAAGACATTATTGATCCCCGGGAAACCCGGCAACGCCTCTGTCATTTGATCGAGGCGGCCCAAAATTATCTGAAAACCGAGTTGGGTCCCAAGGCTCGCTACGGGGCTTTTCCATGAGAAAAAGCGGCCCGCAGCCTTTGGGCATGAACAGGCTCATTCGAATGCCTTGCCGCACTCCCTGGGCTGGCTCTACACAAGGTTAGGTGCCGATGTTTGATCCTCAGTACTTGTGGCTCTTTTGTGTTCTCGTGGGATTCGGCGCGTTTTCCCAGGGGTTCACGGGCATCGGTTTCGGCATCATCATCCTGGCCGGCATTGCTTTTACGCCGTGGGATTTTGAGCGGAGTGCGGTTGTCGTCAACCTTCTCGTTCTCTGTCTCAACGTGATTCTCATCTACGTGAGTCGAAAGGATTCGCGGATCCATTGGGCGTTGGTAGGGTATATCCTGCTCGGCTCGGCTGTTGGCGTCCCTCTGGGATACTGGTTTATCTTCGACATGGGTGACCAGCCCCTGTTCAGACTGGTCTTTGGAGCGGTTTTGACGGCTTTTGCGGCGAATGAGCTGTTTAGACCGATGATCAGGACCCCGCTTCCCAGGCCTGCCGGTATCCTTGCGGGCCTGATGGGAGGGTTCTTAAACGGGGCTTTCACGGCGGGCGGACCGCCTGTCGCCCTCTCCGTTTATTCTCAACATAAAGACCCAGCCCTGTTGAAAGGAACACTCCAGATACTGTTCCTGACCACCAATCTCTGGCGCCTCATCAATGTCGCGGTTTTCGGTAAGGGAATCACGCTTCCGGTTTTCAAGCTCGCTGCTCTGGCGCTCCCGATCGTCCTTGGGCTTACGTATCTGGGCCACCTGGCGAGCCGGCGCGTTTCAAGCCGCACCTTTTTGAGAATCGTCTATACCCTGATCGCGTTTGCGGGAGTCATGCAGATCGCAAAAGGATTGCGGGGGTTCGATTAGGGAGTGGTGTGAAGATGCGTTTCAACCCCAGCGCATGGATTCGTCTTCCGGCAGAGAGCTACCCTTCGCGTCCCTGTATCGTGTACCGAGACCGGCGGTTCACTTATGCTGAAATCAATGAAAGGGCCAACCGTTTGGGCTGGGCTCTCGAGGAACTCGGGCTGGGAAAGAGGAGCAGGGTTGCCACGCTCCAGTACAATTGCAACCAGAGTTTTGAGCTTTTCATCGGAATGTGGAAAGCCGGGGTCGTGATGGTTCCCCTGAACACCAGAGACTCTGCCAAACAGAATATCGACATTTTGAGGGACTCGGGAGCCGAAGCGCTCATTTTCGGCCCCGGGTTCAAGGCTCAGGCCGAGCAGATCAGCTCCCAATTGCCCGGTGTGCGGCTCCTCATCTGCCACGGAGAGCCGGCTGGATCTTGCCTCGACTATGAAACCCTCCTTCGGAACGCACGGGCTGCGGAACCAGACATCGAAGTCGATGAGAACGACCTCTACAAAATCCACTACACTTCCGGCACAACAGGCACCCCCCGAGGGGTGATGATGACCTACCGGAATCGCAAGGAACAGGTGGCCAACGTTTTCATGAACGCCGACCGCCTGATCAGCAAAGAGGACACTTTCTTACACGTGGCGCCTCTCACGCATGCGGCGGGCTACTACTCCACCCCTTATTATCTGAAAGGAGCCAAGCACGTCATCCTGGATAAGTTCGACAGCACGACACTGCTCGAGACCATTGAGCGAGAAAAAGTCACCTGTACCCTGCTCGTCCCCACCATGATCGTCATGCTGCTGGAGCATCCCCATATTGACCGCTACGACCTCGGAAGCCTCAAGCGTATCTTCTATGGCACAGCCCCCATGCCGGTTGAAAAACTCAGAAAGGCCGTGTCCGTATTCGGCCCCATCTTCCGGCAGAACTACGGGCTGACAGAGGCCGTCCAGCCTCTGGCGTGCCTGACCCCTGAAGAACACGTGGTAAATAAAGACGCCGGGGCGGCTTCGCGCCTCGCATCTACGGGGAAAAGAGCCATGGGCGTGGAAATCCGAATCGTGGACGATAACGATCAGGATGTTCTCCCGGGGGAAATCGGCGAGATTATCCTGCGAGGCCCTCATGTCTCTCCAGGTTATCTCAACCTGCCTGAGACCACAGCGCAAATCTACCGGGGCGGATGGTTGCACACCGGAGATCTCGGCAAGATGGACGAGGAGAGATACCTGTGCATTGTCGATCGAAAAAAGGACATGATCATCAGCGGGGGATTCAACATCTACTCACGGGAAGTGGAGATTTTCCTGGACCGGCACCCGGCTGTCTTGGAGTCGGCTGTCATCGGCCACCCCGATGATACGTGGGGCGAGATATGCAAAGCTTGCGTCGTCATCAAACCGGGTTCCCAAAAACCGACCCCTGAAGAGTTGGTCAACCATTGCATCCAGGAAGGCTTGCCAAGGTACAAAGCGCCGAAGATCGTTTTGTACATGGAGAGCCTTCCCATGAACGAAAACAAGAAGATCGTAAAGAAAGATCTCAAGAGGATGTCCTTATCCGGTGATCCCAGATTCGAAGGGGTTTGGGTGAAGAAAGACAAATCTTGAAGGGTCCCGGAATGACACCTGTTGGGGCGCGAAGCCTTTGATGCCCCCGGAAGGAGCGCATCAGGCCTTTGGCTGAAACTTTTATCAAAAGGAGGGCGTAATCCATGAAAACCGATTTTCGCACGACGCCGTGACGGTGGAGCATCCGCGCGGGAACCATGAACCCGGAAGAACAACCCTTTCATTTCAGAGAGTGAACAGCTGGCCGCCCAAGCGACCTAGCGGCCTTTTCTCTGAATACCTACAAGGAGGGATCACAATGAAAAGCTTCATAATCCGTGTCTTATGTGCCCTGGCAATCACCCTTGCAGCCATTTCACTCTTGGCAGGACCTGCACTAGCCCAAAAAGAGGTTTACAAAGCAAGGCTCTCATACCACTGGTTCCCCACGCACGGGTGCGCCATCAACAGTGAAAAATTCGCCAAGATGGTGAAAGAAAAGACGAACGGGCAGGTAGACATAACCACCTTCGGCTCGGCGCAGCTCTATAGCCTACAAGAAATCGTCACCGCCATATCCACGGGCGCAGTGGACTTCGGCGGCGTCGTCGATACCTCCTTCACCGCGGTGGACCCAAACATCGGCATCGGCATGCTCCCGTACTATTGGGGAGGATATGAAGAGATCCGGCAGCTCTGGGAAGAAACCCCTGCCGGCAGAGAACACTGGGAAGGATTGCAGAAGAAGCTCAACATAAAGATCCTTACCTATATCCCGACAGGTCCCGTGATGCTCTTCAGCACGAAAAAGGCGATCCCCGACCCGGCGGACATCCAGGGGCTGAAAGCCCGATACCTGAGCAAGTCTGAGATGCCCGTGTATGAAGCCCTGGGAGCCGCCCCCGTTTTCGTGCAAACGACTGAGATATATACGTCACTCCAATCAGGCATGGTGGACATCGTCCCCACCGTGCTCAACGCGATCAAAGCTTACAACTGGTGGGACTTCCTGAAATTTGGGAACAAGCCTTATATGTACTACTGGGATTCCTACATTGCCGTCAATGCCTCCTGGTGGAACAAATTGCCCGAGAATCTGAGAAACACCATCATGAAAGAGGTGTGTCTCCCTCTTTCCAAGGGCGCGACAGAGGAAGCGATGACTTTATCCGACCAAATCATCGGCGAATGGCAGCGAGACCGGGGAGGCAAAGCCGTCACCCTGACCAAAGAACAACAGGATTCCTTCAAGAAAATCTTCAGGACCAAGGTGTGGCCCGCACAGGTCTCCAAACTGGACCCGGCCGTGGTACAGGCCGCTGAAAAGATCACGGGAATGGCCACGAAATAACCGGTGCACCGTAGAAAAAGGAGCGGAGAGAGACGTGAAAAAATTCTCAATCTTCTATGGGAAATTCAGTGAGAATTTGGAAAGAGCCGCAGAGGGCCTGGGCTCAGTCATCCTGGGCGCGTCGGCTGTGATGATATTCATCGAGGTGGTCACCCGATATCTTTTCAGCAAGACCTACGGTTTTCTGGAGGAAGGCCCTCGGCTCTTTCTTTGCTTTGCCGTTCTGCCGATGCTCGGGGTTCTATTCAAACGGGGCCGGCATATCTATGTGGAGATTGTGCCCAATTGGCTGACGGGAAGACCCAAGACCATTCTCATGGTCTTCATTGACGTGATGATGATCGTCGGGTCTTTCATTTTTCTGCTGGCAGGCGCCTCGGGAACGCAGGTCCTTTTTGCGTCCGGGATGAGGGTTGTCGGCGTGCTGGACATCCCCCAGTACATACTGATGGTATCCATTCCCCTTGGGGCGTGCATACTGTTGCTCTACTCCCTCGAGTCCCTGGTGAGACATATGACCTTGCTGGTGTCACGATCAGCGAGCAACTGATTCGGAAAGGGGCACTGGTCCATGCTGATCTTCGCTATCGCCATAGGTTTCTTTCTGTTAGTTGTAGGGGTTCCCATCTTCATGGTGTTTGTCATCACGGGCGGCCTCATCACGGGGGTCTATCTGGGCGTTCCATGGTCGAGCATCGCCCAGCAGGTTCTGGATTCCCTTACAAAATACATGCTCCTCGCCATCCCTCTGTACATCCTCGCCGCCAACATCATGGTCCAGGGAGGTCTTTCTCAACGCCTGGTCAACATGTTCATCAGCTTTGTGCGCCATTATAAGGGGGGGCTGGGTCTGGCCCTTGTGATGAGTATCGCCCTTTTCAGTGCGATCAGTGGGTCAATCCTCGCCTCCATCGTCGCCATCGGGGGAATTATGATCCCCATCATGGTCAAGCATGGCTATTCCAAAGCTTTTGCTGCGGCCATGTGTGCGGCGGTGGCTGGAATCGACGCCCTTATCCCGCCAAGCAATATCGCTATTATCTACAGTGCGATCACCGGCGTGTCCGTGGGGAAAACATTCATGGCCGGGTTGATCCCGGGGTTCTTCCAGGCCGCCGTCCTTGTCGCGGTCTCTGTCTTCATGTCCCGCGATGTGGGTGTGATGCCGAGGGCTTCCTGGAAAGAAAGGTGGCAAGCGACCTGCCGCGCCCTGCCGGTCCTCGGGATGCCCGTGATGATTCTAGGCGGCATCTATACAGGGGTTTTCTCGCCCGTGGAGGCTGCAGCCGTTGCCTGCGTCTATGCTCTTATCGTCAGCGGGTTCATCTACCGTGAGCTGACCCCCTACGGATTGTGGGAAGCACTCAAGCTGACGGTGGAAACAACGGCCATCATATTTGGGCTGATCGCCGCAGCTTCCTTTCTTTCCGTGGCCCTGGCCTACACCCGGGTCCCACAGAAAATCACAGAAGTCATCCTCGGCCTGGGCGTGAACCCATTGCTTTTCGTGTTTGCGGCTGCCCTGGTGTGGCTCATTCTCGGCACTTTTCTGGAGGCCATCCCCAATATCTACCTGACCGTTCCCATTGCCTTTCCCATTGCCATGGCGCTCCAGATCGATCTGCTTCAGCTCTATGTCATCTGCTGTGTTTTTGTCGGAATAGGCTTGATCACCCCGCCCGTCTGCGTCGGAGCTTACACGTCGGCCGCCGTGGCTAACGAACCCCCGGAAAGGGTCATCCGGCACCTCTTTCCCGTTTATACGATTGTCCTGGTCGCCTGCGGGATTGTCTATATGCTTATTCCACAGTTTTCCACTTGGATCCCCGGCATGATGAAGTGAATGGGGCTCTGGGTGGTCTGCCGCGCGTCATCCCTTTTGGCCGAGCGAACCGGTTTTGCATCCGCAGTTGTGGCAAGGGGGTGAGCGTCCAAAATCGCGTACCGCTACAGGGAGATGAAGAATGAATTTTGAAACCAAAATGAAAAGGTTCTCTGAAAAAAGGTCAGCCTTCCTCGCCATGGGAAGTAAAAAAGAGTTGGCCGCAAGAAGAAAAAGGCATGAGCTCAACGCGAGAGAGCGCGTGGCCTATCTCCTGGATCCCGGCACCTTTCAGGAAATCGGCCTGTTCACCCACTCGGACCAGCCGGGAATGGAAGAACGCACCCCGTGTGACGGCAAGATCGCGGGGTTTGGCCAAATCCAGGGACGGCCCGCTGCGGTCGTGTGCAATGACTTGAGCGTTCTGGGCGCTTCGAGTGGGAATGTGAACGCCAAGAAAATAGGTTACATCAAACGAATTGCATGCAGCCGGGGACTCCCGGTCGTTTTCCTCAGTGAAGCCGGCGGCGCGCGCATGCCTGATTACATGGGTGCCAGGGGCATGACCGCCATGGGGCAGGACCCCACGCAATACCAGCGACTGCGGGAGGCTCCCTGGGCCTCCTGCCTGATGGGCCCCTGCTACGGGAGTCCGACATGGTATGCCAGCATGTCCGATTTCGTGGTGATGAAGAAAGGCGCCGTCATGGCCGTCTCAAGCCCCAAAGTTACGGCCCTGGCGACAGGCGAGACTACCCCCCCCGAAGAAATGGGAGGATGGCGTGTTCACGCACAAATCACCGGTCTCGTTGACGAAGTGGCGTCATCGGATGAAGAATGCATGGACGTGGCCAAAAAGTTTCTCTCCTACCTCCCCACGAACTCCATGCAGGTGCCACCCCCAGCCCCGGTCCCGGCCGGCTCGGGGAACAAGATGAGCACCATTCTCAACCTTCTTCCCGAAGACCCGAAAAGAGCTTACGACATGCGGCGGATCATCGCCTGCATCGTGGATGGGGGTGAACTCTTCGAGCTCAAGAGGGACTTCGGCCGTTCTGCGGTGACAACCCTCGCGCGGGTGGGCGGCCAGAGCGTGGGCATCATCGCGAACAACACGATGGTCCTGGCCGGTGCCCTGGACGCGGATGCCTGCGAAAAAATCACGAGCTTTCTCGTTCTCTGCGATTCCTTCAACATCCCGATCATCATGCTCGTGGACACCCCGGGCTTCCTTGTCGGCAAAGAAGGCGAGCATCGAAAGGTCACGGGAAAAATCATCAACTTCATGAATGCCCTGACCCTGGTCACCGTACCGAAGATCACCATCATCGTCCGGAAAACTTACGGCCAGGCCTTTCTCAACATGGGGGGTTCACGGAACTCCGACACGATCGTGGCCTGGCCCACAGCCGAAATATCCTTCATGGCGCCCGAGACGGGGATCAACGTGGTCTACAATCTTCTGAAGGAAGAAGATCCTGAAGCGTTTGCTGAAAAGATGAAAATCTTGGGCAAAGACACGGAACCCTGGGGGGCTGCCGGTGTCTTCAACGTCAACGACATCATCGAACCGTCCTCAACCCGGGACTGGCTCATCAGCATGCTCAAGTACCACAAGAACCTTATGACCGGCGGTTTGGGAAAACACCTCATGCACTGCTGGCCCACTTCCTATTAGGAGCGATCTCTAACCTGTCGTGAAGGGATGGGAAACGATATGAACAAACCCCGTAAAGCCGTCTACCAGATAGCCGATTTGAGGGCTGTGCAGGAAGAAAGATTCCAGCATCAAATGGACCTCGTTTTCGCCGGCCATCCTTATTACAAGGAGGTTTTTGATCGCGAAGGATTGACCCGCGGCGATTTCAGGTGCCTGGACGATCTCCGCAAACTCCCCATCACCCGTAAAGAGGATTACATTGCGCGACCCCAGGAGTTCAGGCTTCGCCTGGATCAGGTTGAGGGTGTGAGCCGGGAGGAACGGACCGTCTGGGATATCATCTACACGGCCGGCTCCACCAGTGACCCAACCCCCTTCTATGACACCAGCTACGATCACTATGCCCGTATCTCTCAGCTCAAACGGACTGCGGAAATTGCCGGCATCACCCAAGAGGACACAGTGATGAACCTCTTTCCTCTCACCTCGGTCCCTCATCAGGGCTTCCTCAGCGTTCTCTGGGGGAGCCAGGCTGTGGGAGCCAAATTGGTCAGCAGCTTCGGAGGGAGTTTTGACGGCGGATTTCAACTGATCCGGCGTTCCCGTGAGACGATCGATCTGATCGAAAGACAGGGGGTCACCGTCATTTGGGGGATCGGCTTTTTTCTGAGACGCCTTGTGATAACAGCTGAGGAAATGGGCCGCGATTTCAGCAGGGTGCGGCTGGTGTTGCCGATGGGCGAAGGCAGCTCCGCGGGCATGCGCGAGGACATTCGCCGTCGTATCGCGAACCTTGGCGCGAGCGACGTGCGAGTCCTGAACGGTTATGGGTTTACGGAGATGCACGGGCCGAGCATGGAATGCAGCGAAATGGGGGGCTTTCATCTTCCAAAACCGGCCCGCTACTTCTTTGAAATCCTCGATCCTGAGACTTTCGAGCCCCTGCCTGAAGGCCGACCCGGCCTGGTGGTCATGACGCACCTTGACAGAAGAGGGACCTGCCTTTTGCGTTACCTTGTGGGCGACATCTGCACGATGAGTTCTGAAGCCTGCCCGGCTTGCAGTGGGTGGGAACCTCGATTTTCTTCGATCCCCTACAGGACCGGCAGCATTGTCAAAGTTAAGGGAACCCTCGTCAACGTATCCGCTCTAATCGACGTTCTGAGCCGGATTCAGGGGATTGAAGAGTATGAGATCATCCTCACCCAGAAGGATCGCACAGACCCCTTTTCCGAGGATATCATGCTCATCAAGACCACCTGCCCGCAGCATGTTTTCTCATCCGTTTCCGGCCAGATCCGGGAAGCGGTTCGGCGAAATCAGGAAGTGACCCCGGAAGTGGAATGGGTGCCCCTGGAGCACTTCGCCGCCACCCAGATGAACTACAAGTTCAAGCGTTTCAAAGACGAACGGGTTCGTTCCCATCAGACGGCTCCTGGGTAGATGATGAACTCGGCTGAAACAAGGATCGCGGCAAATCAGCCATTAACCTGGGTGGTTCCATCACCACTCTGAGAGGCCGGTACAACCCGCCATTATGTTGGACCTACACTATCTCTGGGCCTTTGTCCTGATCGTCGGTTTCTCCGCCTTTGCGCAGGGGTTTATGGGCCTCGGGTTCGGGATCATTGTCATGGCCGGGGTGGCCTTCACGCCATGGGACCTTGAGCGCGCCTCGGTGCTCACCAACATTCTTTTGATCATCCTGAACTCCACGATCATCTTCGCGGGCCGTCGCGATTTTCGGATCGACTGGAAACTGGTGGGCTTGATCATCTCTGGAGAAATCTGCGGAGTGCCCTTGGGGTACTGGTTCATTTACGCCTTTGGCAGTCGCCCCGTATTCCGCCTGGCCCTGGGCGTCGTCCTGGTCATATTTGCCGCTGACCGGGTCTTTCGCCCCCGCCTTGCAAAGCCTCTCCCCGCCGTGCTGGGGATCATAGCGGGCGTGGTCGCGGGTTTCCTTGCAGGCGCTTTTACGGCAGCAGGTCCGCCCCTCGCCCTGTTCATCTATTCCCGCCACCAAATTCCCTCCAAAGCCAAGGGGACCCTTCAGGTGGTGTTCATGACAGCCACCCTATGGCGCCTCATCACCATCATCTTCTTCGGCAAGGGCGTGACTTTGCATCTTCTGGGGATCTCTGCCATGATGATGCCTGGGGTCATTTTTTTCGCCGTCCTGGGTCATTACCTGACCCGCCGGGTTTCCAGTGCCGTTTTTGAAAAGGTAGTCTACACGTTTATCGGGTCTGCCGGGGTGTTGAACATCGCGAGATTCTTCTTCAATGGCGGAGGTTGATGATGCCGATCTATGAATTTGAAGGGCGACGTCCATCGATTCATCCGGATGCCTGGATCGCTCCCAGCGCAGACATCATCGGTGACGTTCGCATTGGTTCATGCTGTTACGTGGGATGGAACGCTGTTTTGAGGGGAGATCACGGCACGATCGTCGTGGAAGAAGGGAGTGCGATCGAGGAGGGAGTCGTCATCCACACGACCGTCGGTTTCTTGACCCGGGTTGGCCGGGAAGTCACCATAGGCCACGGAGCCATGCTTCACAACGCGACGGTGGACGACTTTGCAGTGATAGGGGTTTGTGCCACCATAAGCAATTTCTCTCGAATCGGTCGCTGGTCCATTGTCGGAGAGATGGGCCTCGTTACAGCCAAGCAGGACATCCCTGCCGAGGTTATCGTGGTCGGCGTGCCCGGCAAGGTGATCGGCCGTGTGGAGGAGCATCACAAGACGCGGTGGATGGAGGGGAAGAAAAGATACCAAGCCTTCACCCGCCGCAATCCTTCAGGGCTGAAACAAATCACCCGGGAGGAATGCAGCGGCTCCGTGAATACCCCCTAACCCAGAAGCTAGGAGAGAGCCTTTTGGCTGAGCAGATCGCTCGGCCAAAAGGTCTGTGCGGGTCTGTGGCTAATTATTGGGATCCTGCCGCCAGGATCGTAGTCCAGATGCCGTCGCCGTCCCACTCCCGGACGATGCTTCTCCTGTCACGCTCAAGCATTGCCTTGATATCCCTTGCCTGGCTCCTCATCAACCCTGACAGGATAAGCCACGGCTTTTCCCCGATCCCCTTCATCATCACCAGCTCTTTGAGGGCGTCGCAGTGGATATTGGCCACCAAGAGGTCGGCGGGAGTCTCCGTAAAATCCTCCGCTTTCCCCTCAACGACCTCCACGACTTTTCCCAACCCGTTCAGCTCGACATTTCTCTTGGCAGTTTTGACGCACAAAGGGTTGAGGTCCACGGCGAATACATGCTTTGCGCCGAGACGAGCGGCTGCCAGCGCAAGAATCCCGGTGCCGGTGCCGAGATCGAGAACCCCCTCAAAGGGGTGCCGTCCTCTGAGGTCTGCCATGGCCCTGAGACAGTCCCTGGTGGTCGGGTGGATGCCGGTGCCGAACACGACCCCCGGGTCGAGAACAATCGGTATGTCCTTTTTCCCCGCTTTGTTCCTGTGCCATGGGGGAAGGATGAGAAAATAATCTACCCTTACGGGATCGAGCTTCGTACCCTGCCAATCTTCATAGGCAAACCGGTGTTCTTCAAGCAGGCGTAACTCCCCGTGCCTCACGATGAGATCATTGACCTTTTCCCGGGAAGGGCGGGAGAAAAAAAGGAAACTGCTCTCCCCCTCCACCCAGTTGCCGAGAAACGCCTCGCCCAACCCCGCTTCCTCTTCACGGGGCACGACCCCCTCGACCAGGTAGACATGGAGGTTTTCATACCGCTTCGGTAGATCGGGCATTTTTTCTCCGTCGATCATTTCACCTCGTGGCAAGGTCGATTGTTTGGCCGCAACGCGATTCTTCAACGAGCTTTTGAGACACAATACGGGCTTCCCATTTTGTTCCAGATTCCAAGACTGATGAACTCGTAAAAAGTCGTCACTGAGCCTGCCCCGGAATGCCTCTATCCGGGGTTGAAAAACGGGGTCCAGGGGTTCTATAAGTGCTTGAGTACACGGGATTCCGGCTTTCGAAGCTGTGTCACAATGTCATTTCGAGGCGTAAGCCGAGAAATCTTGATTTTGCATGTGCCTGGATTTTAGGATTTCTCCCTTCGGTCGAAATGACAAGAAGCGCCGAACGCATGCTTACGACACAGCCTCTTTCGTAGGAATGACGGAAACAGCGGATTTTCGACTTTTCGCGAGGCCGTCAAGATTTATTGAAATTCCCGGAACTCCGGAGAAGCACAACCGGCTTGAATTCATAAGAAGGTCGTACTATACAGGAACCCTCCCGGTTGTCAATCAAGCGCCTGAGTGAATGCCGGTGGAGGTTGCGAATGAGATCGGCTCAGGATAGAAAACGTTTTTGAGGAGCTTGCCATGGAAAGGAAAAAAGTGACCGTTGCTGAGCTTCAGCAGAAAAAGGAGGCGGGCCGCAAGATTACGATGATGACCGCCTATGATTACCCTTCGGCAAGGCTGGTGGACGAAGCGGGCATTGACACGGTTCTCGTCGGTGACTCTCTCGGGATGGTTGTCCTCGGCTATGATTCGACCGTGCCTGTGACCATGGACGAGATGATTCACCACTGCAAGGCTGTTTACAGGGGTGTTAGAAGCAGTTTCATCATTGGCGATATGCCTTTCCTATCCTATCAGGTGAGCATGGACAGGGCGGTCGAAAATGCCGGCCGTTTCATCAAAGAAGCGAGGTGTGACGCCGTTAAGCTTGAAGGGGGAAGCGAGATGGCCCCTGTCGTTCAGGCCATCGTCAGGGCCGGGATCCCTGTTTGCGGCCACATCGGGCTGACCCCCCAGACCGCGACTATGCTGAGCGGTTTCAAGGTCCAGGGAAAAGACGCGGGGGGTGCGAGAAAACTCCTGGCCGCCGCAAAAGACCTCGAGGAAGCCGGGGCCTTCATGCTGGTGATGGAATGCATTCCCGATTTGCTGGGTGCCAGGATCACCCGGGATATCAAGATCCCGACCATCGGGATCGGGGCCGGCAAAGAATGCGACGGCCAGGTCCTGGTTTACCATGACCTTGTGGGGCTGTTCGACCGATTCACTCCGAAATTTGCCAAGCAGTACGTCAAACTCACACCCTTGATCAGGGACGCCCTCATCCTGTACCGGAAAGAAGTCGAGGAAGGCTCATTCCCCGGGCCCGAGCACACCTTTTCCATGAAGCAGGAAGAAGCGGAGAAAATCTAAAAGGAGCGAAGGATTGAAGATCTTGGTTGTGGGCGCCGGGGCCATGGGTTGCCTCTTCGGCGCCCGGCTCAAGAACGCGGGCTTTCAGGTAGCCCTGCTCGAAAAAGCCGGGGACGTGGCCGACAGTATCAACAAGAACGGCATCTTCGTCGAAGGCGTGAGCGGCCGCTACCGTGCGATGGTCCCCGTTTACCCCGGTGAAGCGCCTCAACAGCCTGACCTGGTCCTCTTTTTTGTCAAATCCTATGACACCCTGGAGGCGAGCAAAACCGTCCGTTCCTGGCTCCAGCCGGAAGCGCTCGTGCTCACCCTGCAGAACGGCGTCGGCAATATGGAGATCTTGAGGGACGCCTTCGGAGCGGAAAGGGTCCTGGGAGGCGTAAGCGCCGAAGGATCGACGCTCCTCGCCCCCGGGAGCGTCAAACATGCCGGCCGCGGTGAGACCATCATCGGAGGAGGGAAAAAGGCTCAGGAGATTGCATCCCTTTTCCAGAAGGCAGGCTTCGAGACCCGGGCTGTCGAAGATATCGATGGGTTCATCTGGGGTAAGCTGGTCGTCAACGCGGGGATCAACGCCCTGGCCGCCATCACCCGCCTCAAGAACGGCCGGCTTCCGGAGTTGGAGGGCACCCGAAGCGTCATGGAAAAGGCGGTATCCGAGGCGATCGCCGTGATCAGGGCCAAGAAAATAAGCCTTCCTTACCCCGACCCCATGGCCCGGGTGACAGAGGTTTGCAGGGCAACTGCGGAAAACACGGCGTCCATGTTGCAGGATGTTCTGAACAAGAAAAGAACCGAGATCGACGTCATCAACGGCGCCATCGTGAAAGAAGGCGCGGCATTGGGCATTTCAACGCCTGTCAATTCCACTCTCGTCTCTCTGGTTTCCGCCATCCAGGACACATTCCACGAGCGGTGAAAAAGCCAAAAGAAAAGCCCCCTGGAAAACCAGGGGGCTTTTCTTTGAAATAATCTCGGCGACGTCCTACTCTCCCACGCAGTCTCCCACGCAGTACCATCGGCGCTGAGGAGCTTAACTTCCGTGTTCGGGATGGGAACGGGTGTTTCCTCCTCGCTATAGTCACCGAAAAACTCAAAAAGAAAGAATACGGGGAATGCCTTTCAAAAGCATAATGGCAAAAGAGTATGGCCAAGCCGCACGACCTATTAGTACCAGTTTGCTAAATGCATTACTGCACTTACACATCTGGCCTATCAACCTCGTAGTCTCCGAGGGGTCTTCAGTCCTGATGTCTCCATCAGGAGGGATATCTTATCTTGAGGTTGGCTTCCCGCTTAGATGCTTTCAGCGGTTATCCAGTCCGAACATAGCTACCCAGCTATGCCGCTGGCGCGACAACTGGTACACCAGAGGTTCGTCCATCCCGGTCCTCTCGTACTAGGGAAAGGGCCTCTCAGATATCCTACGCCCACAGAAGATAGGGACCGAACTGTCTCACGACGTTCTAAACCCAGCTCACGTACCGCTTTAATTGGCGAACAGCCAAACCCTTGGGACCTGCTCCAGCCCCAGG
>JAGUZM010000081.1 GCA_020060805.1 Deltaproteobacteria bacterium
ATGGTGAGTCAATGCGTGCGGCGGAAAATTAGCTCCTCCCATGCGACTCGTCGCGAATTTGCTTCTTTCTCGGGCGCGGAGAAGCCGGCGACAACGCAATGAAAAATCAGCAAAAGGGAAGCCATGAACTCAAAACCGAAGGCCCTGGACTTGACACTTGGCCGTCGGGTTCATAAATTCTTCGCATTAACAAAATCCATTGAAAAAGGAGGGTGTGACATGGCTACGAAAGATACTCATGAACAAAGGTTTGTTTGGGTGAAGGACAAGGCTGGAAACGAGTACGTGTGCCGAGTGATGGACCTGAAAAACCCGAAGAAAGTCTCTAAAGAGGACCTCAAGAACTGCATCGATGATGCCTCCAGGGCGATCAACATAGGCGATTAACGAAAGGTCTGCTCGGGAATCAGGTCGAACACAAAGAACAGGGTCTTAAGCACCCTGTTTTTTTTGGGGATCCAATATGGAATCAACCGGCAAGAGATACAAGTACGTAAAAGTGAGAGACAAGTCAGGGAGCGAATTCCTGTGCCCCCTGGATGCCTTGAAGAGCGTCGAGGACGCCACGGATGAAGAGCTCGCCGAGTGCGTAGAGGAGGCCGTGGTTGGAAGATACTCGGGAGACATCGAGATCGTCAAATAAAATGCCCCAATACCTATCGGATGAATCACGATGCCGTCCGTCCATTACCGGGTGTTGAAATACCACGATGAGCCGGAGCAGGTACTTATCGCGAACACGAAACTGGGTGGAGACAACGTTCACCGGGGTGACGGCTTTTGGGAAATCATCAATCATTGTTGAGCGGAGAACGAAAATTGTGGCCTTGTTTCTGATAGTCATGAGCGCCTTCGGGAATGTCGGCCATGCTCAGGACAGCGGCAACGGGCGTCCGGCCGAGCTTGCGCCATGCCCCAACTCGCCCAACTGCGTGTCCACCAAGAGCAAGGACCCCGGCCGAGCGATGCCGCCGCTCCCCTACCTCGGGTCAGGCCGGGAAAGCCTGGACCGCCTGGTCGCGATTGTCCTGGAGATGAAACGGGCCACGATCGTCGCCTCGTCACCAATTTACCTCCACGTTAAATTCCGATCTGCCCTTTTCCGCTTCGTGGATGACGTGGAGTTTGTCCTGGAGGATTCGGCAAGTGTCGTTCACTTTCGCTCCGCCTCCAGAACGGGGTACTATGATTTCGGCGTGAACCGCAAACGGATGAAAGAGATCTCCGATCGCCACCTAAAATTCACAGGAAAAAAGGATTGAGAGGCCCATGTCCAGGAAAGACTCACGGATGGTCAAGGCGGTTTTCAGGTGGTTCGACGCCGAGGCGGGCTCCCT
Source organism: Deltaproteobacteria bacterium (assembly GCA_020060805.1). Taxonomy (GTDB): domain Bacteria; phylum Desulfobacterota; class DSM-4660; order Desulfatiglandales; family HGW-15; genus JAHECH01. The sequence continues at coordinate 1,338 of JAGUZM010000081.1, forward strand.
CACCGCGGAGGACGGCCTCGACAGAGGGGTGGACTGGCTTCGAATCCTTCCCTTCATCGTCCTGCACCTGGCCTGCTTCGGGATCATCTGGGTAGGCTGGAGCTGGACGGCTCTGGGGGTGGCTGCCGCACTGTACCTGGTTCGGATGTTCGGGATCACGGCCTTCTACCACCGCTACTTCTCCCACAGGGCTTTCAAGGCCGAGCGTTTCTGGCAATTCCTTTTCGCTCTCCTGGGAAATGCGTCGGCCCAGCGGGGCCCCCTATGGTGGGCCGCACATCACAGACACCACCACCGGTACGCCGACCAGGAAGAGGATGTCCATTCGCCGGTCAAGCACGGCTTCTGGTGGTCTCACATGGTCTGGCTGACCACGCAGAGAAATTTCCCGACCAGGAAGAAGTACGTGCGGGACTGGGAGAAATTCCCGGAGCTTCTCTGGATCAACCGGTTTGACACGGTCGTGCCCCTCCTGCTCGCCCTGTCGTTGTACGCTTTCGGTGAGTGGCTCGCTTTCCAGGCGCCGCACCTGGGGACGAACGGGCCCCAGATGCTCGTATGGGGGTTTTTCGTTTCCACGGTGGTCCTGTTTCACGGGACATGCACCATCAACTCCCTGGACCACATGATCGGCACCCGGCGGTACAACACGACCGACACGAGCCGAAACAACGCTGTCCTGGCGCTGATCACCCTGGGCGAGGGCTGGCACAACAACCACCACCACTACCCGGTTTCCGCCCGGCAGGGTTTCTACTGGTGGGAGATCGACATCACCTACTACGTGCTCGTTTTGCTCTCCTGGCTGGGCGTCGTGAAGGACCTGCGGCCGGTGCCGAAGGGCATGAGGGACGGAAAAAATCAAACCGCCGAGCCCAGGTGAAAAGACTATGAGGATCGCAGTCATCGGAACAGGCATCTCAGGGATGGTGGCCGCCTACCTTTTGGCGGACTCCCATGAGGTGACCGTCTTCGAGAAGAATGACTACATCGGCGGGCACACCCACACCGTCGACGTGGAGGCGGGAGGCAAGGCGTACGCCGTGGACACGGGGTTCATCGTGTTCAACGAAGTCACCTACCCTAACTTCGTCAAGCTGCTCCGCCGCCTCGGCGTCTCCTGGAAGCCTTCGCGGATGAGCTTCAGCCTGCGCTGCGAACAGACGGGTCTGGAGTTCAGCCCCAGCTCCCTGGACTCCCTTTTTGCCCAGCGTGGCAACTTGCTCCGGCCGGGTTTTTACCGCATGGTGATGGACATCTTTCGTTTTCGGAAAGAGGCCTTGAAGCTGCTGCAAGACCCCGACGATCGGGTCACCCTGGCGGACTACCTGGAGAGGGAGAAATACTCACCCCTGTTCATCGAGAAGTTCATCATGCCCATGGGCGCTGCCATCTGGTCCGCCGACCCGCTGCGGTTCCGTGAGTTTCCCGCCCGTTACTTCGTCGAGTTCTTTCAAAACCACGGATTCCTGAATGTGCGGAACCAGCCTCAGTGGCTCGTCATACAGGGTGGATCCAGGAAGTATGCGGAGGAACTGACCAGGCCTTTTGCGGATCGCATCCGGCTCCGGTGCCCTGTGGAATCCATCGCGCGGCAAGGCGGTTGCGTGGAGGTCCGCTCCAGGGCCGGGGAGGTTGAGCGCTTCGATGCCGCTGTCCTGGCTGTTCACAGCGACGAAGCCCTCGCCTTGCTCTCCGACCCCTCGGAGGCGGAAAGGGACGTATTGGCAGCCATTCCCTACCAGGAGAACCTCACCCTCCTCCACACCGACCCATCCGTCCTGCCACGGCGCAGGAAATGCTGGGCCAGCTGGAATTACCACGTGCCGCGGGAAAGCCTGGGTCGCGTGGCCCTCACTTACGACATGAACATCCTCCAGGGCCTGGAGGCGCCCGTGGAATTCTGCGTGACCCTGAACCGGCCGGCGGAGATCGACCCCAAAAGGGTTCTCCGGAAACTCCTTTACGCCCACCCCGTGTACACACCCGCCGGCGTCGCGGCTCAGAGGAGGCGAGAGGAGATCAACGGGACCCGCCGCACGTACTACTGCGGCGCCTACTGGGGCTACGGGTTTCACGAGGACGGCGTCAAGAGCGCCCTGGCTGTCTGCAAACACTTCGGGAAGGGCCTTTGATCATGGAAAGCGCGATTTACGAGGGAGAGGTGCGTCACCGTCGTTTCAGCCCGGTGGAGAACTCCTTTCATTACCGCCTCTTTCTGATGTACGTGGATCTCTCGGAACTCCCGACGCTCTTTGAAAACCGGTGGCTGTGGTCGAGCGGGCAGGTCAACTTCGCCTACCTGCGGAGAAGGGACCACCTCGGCGATCCCCTGGTTCCCCTGGACCGAGCCGTGCGGGATTTGGTTGAGAAGGAGACGGGCGATCGTCCTGCGGGTCCCGTAAGGCTTCTGACCCACTTCCGGTACTTCGGCCACTGCTTCAATCCCGTGAGCCTTTACTTCTGCTACGATCGGGAAGGCGGCCGCGTGGAGACCATCGTTGCGGAAGTTCACAACACCCCCTGGGGCGAGGAGCACTGCTACGTGCTGGATGAGGCCTTGAACGAGCACCCGAGCCCGAACTGGAGACGCTACCGCTTTTCCAAGGCCTTCCACGTCTCTCCCTTCATGGAAATGGAGATCCATTACGACTGGAGGTTCAGGGTGCCGGGTGAGACGATTCAAGTTCACTTCGTCAACATGACCCACGAGGGGAAACGGCGATTCGATGCGACCCTGTCTCTCCGGCGGAGGAAGATATCGGGTGCCGCCCTTGCCCGGAGCCTCATTGTGTACCCTCTGATGACGGCCAAGGTCATGGCGATGATCTACTGGCAAGCCCTGCGGCTCCTCGTCAAGGGCGCACCCATCCACGATCATCCGGCAAAAAGGAGGGGGGCATGAAAGAATCCATCCTTCCGGCGGAAAGGCAGGTGGCGCAGTCTGCCGTGCTCACCAAACTGGATGAATGGGCCAAGGGGGCTCTTCTTTCCCTCCTCCGGAGGGTTCGCCTCGGAGAGATCGTCCTCAAGGAAGGGGAAGAGCGGCACGTCTTCGGAAAAAGGAGTGAAGCGTGCGACCTCCGCGCCTCCCTCACGGTCAAACGTCCCCGTTTCTACACCCAGGTCCTTTTCGGGGGCTCCGTCGGCGCGGGCGAAGCCTACATGGCGGATCACTGGTCCTCCGGCGACCTGACGGCCCTCCTCAGGGTCATTCTCCTGAACGAGAACGTTTTCAGGGGACTCGACAGGGGCCTGGGGAGGCTGAAGGCGCCTTTGTACAAGGCCTATCACTTTCTCCGCAAGGGGTCCCGCAAGAGCAGCCGGAGCAACATCGCCGCTCACTACGACCTGGGCAATGACTTCTACGCCCTGTTCCTCGATGAAACCCTCACCTATTCGTGCGG
>JAGUZM010000567.1 GCA_020060805.1 Deltaproteobacteria bacterium
CGGGTCGGCGATTTGGCGGGAAATCTGCGAAAGCTCATCCGGAAGGTAGGGGGATGCGTCCACCAGTTCGTTGAAGAGCTTCAGGAGGTTCATTTTCAGGGCATCCAGCCTTTTCCCTGCCTTCTCAAGGGTCAGGAGCTTTTGCACCTTTCCCATGTAGTGAGGTTCATGGGAGGTTATCTCCGTGATCATCACGCGGGAAATCCCCTGGACCACGGCCACGCTTCCTTCATCCCCTTTGCTGATCTTCATCACCGAGGCAAGCGTTCCCACCTGGCGGTAGGCCCCTGCCTTGGCCGCCTCTTTTTCTTCATCGCCCATCATCGCCACGACGATTCGCTTACCCTTCTCGTGCACCTCTTCGATCATCGGGAGGTACTTCTCCGTCTTCACCAGGATGGGGATCACCATGTTGGGGAAAAGAACCGCATCTCTCACCGGAAGGACCGGCAATATTTCAAGAGAATCCTTTTCAGTCTTCATAAAATTCTCCTCGTTTCAGTATGTTTGATCCGCTTCTCTGAAGATTTCGTGAACAAACCTCTACACAGGGAAACGATTCGCTAAAAACTTAATCACTTGGGAAGGATAGTAAAGAGAGAGGCAGGTTGGGCTCTGAACCTCAGGCCTTCTTCACCGTTCCTGCGGCTACGAGGTATAGGAGTCTGGATGAGTCGTCCAGGCCGAGCAGTTCGGCCGCTTCCCCGTCGTACAGGGCGCCGATCCCGCAGCAGCCGAGACCCAGGGCCGTGGCGGCGACATAGAGCCTCTGGCCCAGGCGGCCCGCGACCATCATGGCATAGCGGTACCCTCTCGGTCCGTGGACCCGATCGAGAATATCCAGGTTGGCCATGAACAAGAAATGGACCCCCGCATATGCAAGCCACGCCTGGTCAAGACAGATGCTCGTCATCGTCTCGGTGAAGGCTCCGGGCTTCACCTTTCCCACAAAGCTTTTCGCCGGGTCAACGAGGTAGAACCCGGGATCCATGCCCTCCACGTTGGCTGCCAGGAAACCGACGCTCAGGCACTCCTCGTATGATGATCGGTCGGTTCCGCCCGGATGGTCCTTTGCGCAGAGGGCCTTCAGGAAGGCGTCCATGCAGGGCTTGGTGACCCGCTTCTTGATGAAATTCCGCTTGGACCGCCTGCGAAGAAGGGCTTCAGGATAGCCCATCACTTCGATACCCGCTGAAGGCTCCCCGATCTTCTGCCAGGCAGGACGGCCGAGGCCAAGGTGGTTTGTCATTTCAGGGAGAGGAGCGGTGGGCCCGCTCTTTCCCATCCCGGCTTCGTGGAAATCACGGATTACGGGGTAGTCCACTTCTTTCTGGGAGACCCGGCTTGCCATCACCAGTTGCGGAGAAACCGGGCGGAGGGGCTCCGAAAGGACTGCAGGGGCTGCTCCCGCTCCCTCGACTTGCACGACGGCCAGGGCAACCTCTCTGGTCTCATCGACGCCGAGGAGATGGTTGATGCCCTGATCGTCAAAATCATAGGTCAGGTCAAACGAAACGTTGAGGGCCTTGAGGGCCGAGGCAAGGTTCTCGATGACGTGTCCCGTGTCGAGAAGGTTATAACGGTACGCCCTGGCGCGGTATTTCCAGGCGCTCCGGAAATAGATGGCCGTCAGGATGAATGAAACGACGGGGGCCCCGGTGTCCGGTTTTCCTGTGATGGCCGACAGAGGGGTTGTTACGGGTTGCTCTCTCAGAAGGACAAGGCCGTGGTGCTGAGGGGCAAAATGATACAGCCCGTCCTTCAGCCCTTTGACACCGTTGGAGGCGATGTAGATTTCGGTGGGATAAAGTGCGCCTGCGGAGGCAGCGCTCCGGAAGTAGAAATCGCCCTCCGGGTGCCTGGCTTTTGCCGTCAAGGTGTAGCAGAGGAGGAAGATCCGGGAGAGTTCCTCCAGATCCATCTCCCTGTTCATCACACCCCCCCCTTGCCCGCTCAAAACAGACCAAAAGCTCGCGTCAGGAAGCTCGACATCTTTCGGCAAAAGGACAGGGTCAATCCCGGGATAGGCCTTGAACACTGCCGGCTGATTGGGCCAGTCGAGGTAGTGGCCACTCATCCTGTGACGGTCGTAGCTTGTCTCGTCATGATACTGGATGCTCGTTTTCATCGTCCCATTCCGGTCTCTCCACCCTTCCTTCCGCTCGGTACTCTGCCCTCGATGCCCCAGTTCCGCACAGGGGCTTTGGGCTGCAGGGGGAGGAGAATTTGGTGGGTTCAAAAAGGGGCTTTCAGAGGGTTGCCATATGTCCGTGACAAGTGGTACAACCTTCCGTCAGCCACGGATTTCATTACTGGGACACGAGATAGGGCTAACTTAGCAGGTCTTTCTCCGCATGACAACCCCTGCCGATGGTGCAAGGCAAAAGGTGCACGGTGCACGGCAAAAAAAGGGAAACCGTTGTTCCGTGGGCCTTGCGACTCACACCGTGAGTTGCTCTTGTGTTGCCCGACGACGTGAGGGACTTCTTGGGGCCTTTCGTAATGATTTCGTAGGGCAGGGGTTTCAACCCCTCCCTTGGCAGAGGCTTTGACGGCGACAATGGACGACGGATGATTTCCAGGGAGATGGTTATGACTCACGAAACGATCGAGTACGATGTGATTGAGCCGGGAATCGGGGTTCTCGCTCTCAACAGGCCCCGCAGGTACAACACGGTGAGCTACCGTATGATGGAAGAATTGGAGGCGTTCTGGGGTGACAGGAGATCTGACCTCGAAACCCATGTGATCGTCCTCAAGGGAAACGGGGAAAAAGGCTTTTGCGCCGGCCTGGACATGAGAGAGGCGATCAAGATGACCCCTCAGATGAACACGGACCAGTTCTACGCCTTCCAGGTTCGCCTCGGGAGGCTCACCCTCGCCATGCGCCGTGCCCCGCAGCCGATCGTCTGCGCCGTCCACGGCGCGGCGGCCGGGCTTGGGTTCAGTTTTGCCATGGCCTCGGACGTGAGGGTGATCACCCCGGACGCCCGGTTCTCCGCCGCTTACATCAACATCGGCCTGGGCGGCGCGGACATGGCCTGCAGCTACTTCCTCCCGAGGCTCATCGGTGCGGGAAGGGCGTACGAGTTCATGCTCACGGGAAACTTCATGACCGCGGAAGAGGCCGTGCAGCTTGGTTTCGCGAGCCGGCTCGTCGAAAAAGATCGCCTCCTTGAAACAGCCCTCGACCTTGCGAGGACGATGAACTCGAAGAACCCCATGGGCCTTCGTCTCACCAAAGAAGCGGTCAACATGAACCTTGATGCGGGTGGCCTTGAACAGGCTTTGAACATGGAGGACCGCAACCAGGCGCTTCTCGTCGCAAGAGCCCTGCTCACCAAAGACGAGAAAAGCGGCAGGTATTTCTGACCTAGAAAGCAGCGTCATTTCGAAGGAGCAAAGCGACTGAGAAATATTTGAATTGATTGAAGAAAGATTTCTCCCTTTGGTCGAAATGACATGAAAATAGGTACGCTTACTTTTTTAACTTGATACTAGCCATGGGGCACAAGGCTCGCAGGGCAAGACGCTCTCCCCTTCTCCTCTGCCTCGTTGAAACCCCTTCACGGGGTGGTCTCCATTTGCACTCGCAATGGATCGCCTTCGGAGGAACGTGATACATGCTCGAACGCTGGTCGAAGATCAACGGATACCGCGACGTTCTGGCCATCAGCCTGCCTCTGGTCGCCTCCATGGGGTCCATCACCGTCATGCAGTTCACGGACCGGATGTTCCTGGCCAACTACTCCGTTGACGCGATCACCGCAGCCCTCCCCGCGGGCATCGCTTCGTTCACGAGCATCTCCTTCTTCATGGGCGTGGCGAATTACACCAACGCTTTCGTCGCCCAGTACACCGGCGCAGGAGCTTTCACCCGGGTGGGCAAAGCGGTTTGGCAGGGGATTTTTTTCTCCCTCTTCGCAGCGATATTCCTCGCCTCTATGGCCCTCATGTCCGGACACCTTTTCGACCTCATCGGGCACTCCCCCCACATCCGTTCTCTGGAGGTGACCTACTTCAACATCCTGACCCTGGGGGCTGGCCTTGTTGTCCTGAGCTCCGCCATGGCATGCTTCTACACGGGCCGGGGACTCACCTGGACGGTCATGTTCGTCCACATGGCCGGGGCGGCGATCAACATCCCCCTCGACTACTGCCTGATCAACGGCGTCGGCCCTTTTCCCGAGCTCGGGATCGCCGGGGCAGGGATTGCCACGGTCACCGCCTCAGCCACGATGGTCGTCATCTTCAGCCTTCTTTTTTTCAGCCCCGGAAACCGAGCCCGCTTCGGCACCTGGGCTCACCGTGGGTTTGACATCGATCTCTTCCGGCGGCTGATGCGTTTCGGCCTTCCGAGCGGCATACAGTTTTTCCTCGAGATCTTCGGTTTCACTTTTTTCGTTCAGATGGTGGGCCGTCTCGGTGACCTGGAACTGGCCGCATCGAACATCGTTCTCTCCATAGAGACCCTTGCCTTCATGCCCATGATCGGGTTTCACATCGGCAACGCCACCCTTGTCGGCCAGGCTATCGGCCGCGGCTTGCCGGAAGAGGGGGCCTACGCCACCATCAGCGCCCTCCACATCACGGTCTTCTACATGATGGGGATTGCCGGCCTTTTCGTTTTTCTCCCCGAGCCTCTCCTCGATCTCTTCAAAGCGAGCGACTACACTCACCAGGAGTATGCGGATATCATGGCCTTGGGCGTGATCCTGATGCGGTTTGTCGCCCTCTTCTCCTTCTTCGATGCCCTCAACCTCATCTTTTCCGGTGCCATCAAAGGGGCCGGCGACACCCGCTTCATCATGTGGACCATAGCGGCCCTGTCCATCGGGTTGATGATCCTTCCGGTCTATGTGGCGGTTGAGGTAATCGGCGCGGGGATTTACACGGCTTGGGTGCTCGTCACGGTTTATGTCTGCGCCCTGGGCGTCGCGTTCATGCTGCGTTACCGCCAGGGCAAATGGAAAAGGATGCGGGTCATCGAGACCTACCCCCATGACAGCGCCACCCTTCAACCTCCGCCTTCGACGGCCTTCCACGGGGAGGCATCCTGATGCAGGCCTTCAGCCCTCACCGAATCCTAGACCATTGATCATTTAGCAATTAACATTTCTCCTTTTTCATTCACTCGAACCCTGGCGATTCGTCTCCAGTGCCAGATTTTCAATGTTCAATGTTCAATGCCCAATGCCCAATGTTCAATGTCCAATGTTCAATGTTCAATGCCCAATGTTCAATGTTCAATGAGCTGGTTTCGGCCCGGAAGACTATCTCCGGAGCGGTCGGCAACAGGCACGCGCCACAGAATAAGGATAGACGGTGGGTAAAATGCACGGCTTTGCCGGTATGCCCGGATCGAGGGTTAGGATTGCGGCTGACCCCACTTTGACTTGAGCCTCAAGTATTTCTGCGTCAATTCAGAGTCTCCCCAGATGTTCAGCTTGTCTTTCCTCGCAAGTTTCTCGGCCTCTCTAAAGCTCCGGTCATATTTCCGGCTCAACCCGTACTTGGTGTAGTATGGGCTCAACCCTTTCCGGACAATTTCTACGTTGAAGTTTTTTCCATCCACGAGCACATAAGCCAGCAGACGGCCATGCCTGTCCCTCAACTCAGGCTCGAATTCCAGAGCCACATACTTGCCTGTTAAACTATTCGATGCAAAATCGGAAGCGACTTTGCCCATAGGGATATTTTGCTTCTTGTCAGGGTGCACCGACTCAGGAGTATCTACGCACCGAAGTCGCACTTTCTCCTCCTTCCCGTGATAAGCCACAACCACCGTATCACCGTCAACGGCTCGGATCACCCTGTATTCCTTTGAATCCCCTAAGGCGATTGAACAAAGGAGGAAAAAACTGAGGCCTGCAAAAACCAACGATGTAAGGTTTCTCTTCATATGCCTCTTGTTTCCCGTCGAATCCTGTCCCAAAACCTTTATACAGATATAGCTCGCACCGAACGGCGGGGGCCTTAACGCCAAGAACTTAATGCGTCGGTATGAGTCTCATATTTGACCCCCAGGTTGCGCCTTGAATGATATTGACTGCAACATTCATACCGGCTGAGATGGCTCCGCAGTTCATTTGACTGCATCAGCGGTCTGAACAGCCAACTGCGGTTTCAAGGAGCCATTTTTCAGCTAGCGACCTTACTCAAAAAACAGGTGAACAAGCAAATCCAGCCCGATCACCCTGGGGGCTTCGGCTCAGCTCGATTTGGTAACGGATTTCTAACCCATGACACCTGCTCACCTCAATCCGTCGGGGATAGGGCTGATTGTTAAGCCTTTGACATTTCAGTAGAAATAGGATATAAATGGTATGTCTTCATCTTAAAGCCCTTCTTTCTGCTCTCTTGAAGAGGGATCTTTGGGGAGGATGTGAGACTTGATTAACGCTGACGTTTGACCATGCGCTGTTGCACGCGGTCCACCTCCTCAACTGGGACGGCAACCATATGGTTATATCCTGTCCGGCCTGTCATTTTTCAAAAGAAACCCCTTCCTCCAGAATACCTCCAGGTATAAGGTTCGCCACCTGCCCCAGATGCAAAACCAGGTTTCCGATTTCTCCTCGCCCCAGCATCACTCGAACTGCCGATACCTCCCTCTCCACGAAACCCAAACAACATGATCCTGCAAAGGAAAAGGCTCGGCCCCATAAGATCGTTTCGCGCCAGCCTCCCGCTCCTCCCGGCGCTCAAAAGAAGGAGCCGGTTGGAATTTCTGACCTTGGACTCGAACCCCTCCCATCCCTGATAACCTGCCCGAGCTGCAAGAAACAGCAGCCCGGCTTAACCGAGTGCGTTAACTGCGGCCTGGTATTCTCCAGGTATCACGAGGAGAGACCCTCAGAGTCATTGGAACTGGTGCCGCTGGCAAGCGACGAATACCACCGCTCAGAAGACGTGGGGCGAGCGCTGGCATGTATTTCGCGGGGCAAGCCAATTGAGGTTCTCGATCTGCTGGGGAATATCCTGTCTCTGCCATCAAAGGCCCTTTTTCTCTCAGCATCAGTGGATAGCCACATGATTTCCTCTGAGACAGAGGAGCACGTCATTGCCTTCATGGTTCATCATCAGCTCTATGATGTGAGGGTTCGTCTCAACCAGTATGCGCCAGGGGATGAATTCCTCAGGCTATTTGCCAAGAGCAGAATGAACGTTCTCATCCGTTTTTTCTTTTGGTGTTTCTCGTTTATCGGGTATGTCCTCAACCCCGGGCGGATATTCGGCGGGGATTTTTACAATCCGGCGACCAATGCCGTAAACCTTTTCTCAAATAACGTTGGGATCGCGCTCCACGAGCTGGGCCATGCATTGGACTTTCGGAGAAGAAAATATCCTGGCCTCTATCAGCTTTCTCGTTTCATACCATTTGTCGCGCTCTACCACGAGTTCAAGGCCTCGTCGTATGCTGTCCAGTTTCTTCGAGAAAAACAGCGTTACGCAGAGGAATTAAAAGCTTACAGGATACTCTATCCAGCTTACGCCACGTACATCTTTGGGGCTTTTTATGAGCTCCTGCCCTCGCCCCCGGTCGTTTTTCTGAGTATTCCCTTCATCATAGCAGGGCATCTCATCGGCAACATACACGCCTTTTTCAGAAAAACTGCCCTACTGAGGAACGGTGACGCAATAGACGGAACAGACCCGGGTCATACGGCACAAATTATCAGGGAAAAAATCCGAAAGCGAAGCGTCAAATTGAATTGGAAAACCTTCGCCGCCATGGGATTCGGTTTTTTTGCCGGGCTCTCTTTGTTTGCTCTCCCTGGGGCGTTTATCGGTTCCTTTCTGGCCTATTTTTTCGTCCAGGAGATTATCAAATACCGCCAGAGCGATGCTTGACCCATTCCGGAAGCTGCAAAAGCGCTGAGCCAGGACCCGCTAAGAGGTCCCTGCGTATTACCGGTGCTTTTCTTTCTGCATTGCATGTCGTTCCGATTGATTCTATATTGGAAACAAAGCAATGGGTCAGGAACGCGAGAAATACAACCCTTAAAAAAGGAGGGCGGCGACATGGAAAGAAAGGCATCAAAGGTTGGATGTGCGGCAGTTCTCATCATAGCGCTGCTTCTCACGGCCATGACGCCTGCGCACGCCGACGAGCGCGCTGAGGCTCAGGCCATCGTGGACAGGGCGAAGATCACTTTCGAAAGCTTCATGCGCGACAAGGACTACCCATGGCTCCACGAAAACCTCAAAAAAGCCAAAGGCGTGCTGATCTTTCCCCAGATCCTCAAAGGGGGTTTCATCCTGGGGGGATCGGGCGGAACCGGCGTCCTGGTGGCGAAAGATCCCGGCAGCAGGGACTGGAGCCAGCCTGTCTTCTACACCCTCGGGTCAGTGACTTTCGGGTTCCAGATCGGCGGCGAGGCAGCGGAAGTCCTGATGCTCGTCATGAGCCAGAAGGCGATCGACACACTCTTCTCAACGTCCGTGAAGCTCGGAGGGGATGCCTCGGTTGCCGGCGGGCCTTACGGAGCCGGCCAGAAAGCGGATATCACGACGGATTTCATATCCTTCGCCAAGACCAAGGGCCTCTACGCCGGGTTGAACCTCGAAGTCTCCGCCCTGGACGTAAGAGAAAAGCTCAACAAGGCTTACTACGGGAAAGAAGTGAGGCCTGTTGAAATCATCATCGAGAAGAAGGCGAGCAACAAAGGGGCGGCCGAACTCACTGAATCCCTGAAGCGGGAGGCGAAGTAGGGCTCTGCTTGCTCCCTGCCCTCACCAGGTTGCTGGAAAGACATCCCTCGTAACGAGTGGCCGTGTCCGCTTTCTCAAGGCCATATCTCCAGTCCCCAGGACGCCATAAGCCTCTCGCGTCTCAATGTTCCGCGGTTTACTCCTGTGAATCCCTGGGAGTCTCCCCGGGTCTTCTCAAACTGCGGAACACTGGGACGCCGCCCCAGAGAGACTTAGATGTGGCCTTGAGAAAGCGGGCACGGCCACGAATCATGACACATCCGTCGGGCCAAGCGCCCGCACCGCTTTCGCACCTCTGTCAAAAGCCTCGAGGTTCTCTGAAATCCTGCGTGACGGGAGCAGTTCTCCGATGGCTGATTCAAACCCATGCCGGTCGA
>JAGUZM010000621.1 GCA_020060805.1 Deltaproteobacteria bacterium
ATCCTGAACGTAGAGTCGCGCGGCCACAACTTTCGATCTCCAGTCATCATTGTATTTCCAGTATTGCTCACAGAAGAAATTGGCGTAGATTTTCTTGACACCTCCCTCAGTGATGCCGAAGTACTGACGATAGAAGAGGAAGAGATCGCGTTTTAGCTGAAAACCATAGTCCTTGCTGACGGCTTCAGGAAGACGGCGCTCGAGCTTGAGGACTTGCTCCACAGTGGGTGTCCAGAAGGGAGGTTTCAAATCCGGGACAGCGATTCGTTTTATCATGACTTCCGTCTCTTCAGCCGTGAAAATGACGCCTTGGATAGAGGGGTGAAATTGGGCCGAACGGCCGATGTGAGGGACAAGGATGATAAGAAAAGCGACCGCCAGGAGAAGCACCGTCTTCGACCGCATGGGGCATCCCTCCTTTATTGGAGAAGAGGTTAGAACATGACTTCAGAGCCTCGACCTGCCTTATGCTTGCTGTCCCGCAAGACGTTTTGCTAACATGGAACCTTTTTCCGGAGACATCGCTCAAGCCGGATGAATATCGAATCATAACCCCCTTTAACACATTCTTCCAACAGGAGAGAAGCGAAAAAACGGGGTTCGGTTTTGCCGAATCGAGTGTAAGCTACACTGAAGGAGAGAGGAGCGCAGGCACATCCATCAAGCGCTCTAAATGATAGGCGGCGGGGAGGGAGCGGTTTTTGTAAGCGACAAACGGGACTGCCGCTCCCTTGGCTGTTTCTGAATCCACGACGGAATCTCCTATATAAAGCGCTTGGCCGGGTTCGATGGCAAAGAAACGGAGGATTTTAAGGAGAGATTCCGGGTGGGGTTTAGGGTTTTTCACATCCAGCGAAGAAACGACAATATCAAAATAGGGTTCCAGGCCGTTCAGGGACAGAACCGTGCCGATCGTGTTGCTCCGGTTCGTGGCCACAGCGAGTTTAACCCTGGGTTTCAGGAAATCAAGGAGATCCTTGAGGCCAGGCTCCATGACCATGTCCCTGATAAAAGGGGTGTAATCGATTTTCCAGCGGTAAGCTTGGGCCTCCTCGACAAAAGGGGTGCCGGCAAGGATTTCTCGAATCGACTCGTCGGCCGTGTGCATGTGAACAAAGGAGATCTTTTCGACGGTCATGGGGGGCAGGCCGAAGTGATGGAGAATATGGTTGTAGAAATGGATGTTGGCCCGACGGGAGTCGAACATCACGCCGTCGCAGTCAAAAATCACCGCTGAGGTTTTCCGGTTCTTATCCCTTTCTTCCAAGGCGACCCCAACCCTCCTCCCTGCGGCCGCCTTAGGGGAACTTTCTCATTCTCTTGCGCCGTCTTTTGGCAGCCTTAGCCATCTTTTTCTTTCTCTGGACACTCGGCTTGTCGTAAAACCTGCGTTCCTTGATCTCAGAGAAAAACCCCTCTTTGGTCAGCTTTTTCTTGAGATCTCTGATCGCTTTTTCGATCTGGTTGTCCTGGACAATGACTTTCATTTTTCTCTCCGTATTCGGGTGGTTCCTCCCAGAGCAGAGCTCCTGCTCGGGGGAAAAAGAAAAGCATCCTCACCTGAGAGATGCTTTTCATGCCTCGTGAAAACGCTGATCAGTGTACGATTACACGGTCTGTCTCCTTTTCGCACCTGAAAAGACATCGCCGTCTCTGAAGGCATGGGAGCATCCGGGGCAAGGAACGCCGCGTCCCGCATGGATAAAACCCCGAGGTTTTTCCCACGGTTTCAATCGAAAGAAAACTCCGGATATGGGAATCACCTCCTTTGCACGAATCCTTGCTACCGGCCTCTCTGAACAGGGCCGAATCTTCGGGACATCACTACACGAATTCCAAAGCCCTTGTCAACACAATTTGCACGAGTAGGGAAGGTCAAACTCCTTTTTTCCGCCGGAGCTTTGCCACAGCCTCGACGTGAAAGGTATGGGGGAACATGTCCACCGGCTGTATTTCAACCACCTCATATTCCCGGCTCATCTCAGCCAAATCCCGCGCCAGGGTCGCGGGATTGCAAGAAACATAGACAACCCTCCCTGCTGAGATCGTCATGACCCTGTTGAGGACGTCCTGATGCATTCCGGCCCGCGGGGGGTCGATGATGAGCACGTCCGGTCTCATCCTGAGGCCGGCAAGGCTCTCCCTGATGTCTCCCAAAATAAACCGGCAATTTTCAATCCCGTTCACCTTGCAGTTTCTTTCTCCGTCTTGGACTGCGGTTGTGGCTATTTCCATCGCAATCACCTGCTTTGACTTTCCAGCCAGGAAGATCGGTATCGTGCCGGTTCCGCTGTAAAGATCCAGGACGACCTCCGAGCCTTCCAACTCAGCGAACTCCGAAACTTTGTTGTAGAGCTTTTGGGCGGATGAAGGGTTTGTCTGGAAGAAGGAGTTGGCTGATATGCGAAACACAAAGGGACCCAGCCTGTCATCTATGGTCCCCGGCCCTGAGAGGACGACCTCCTTTTCGCCCACCGCCACAGCAGCTCTGCGTTTGGTGATGTTGTTTAACACCGTTTTCACGTTGCTGTACGTGCTGGTGAGGGACCCAGCCAGGGGTTCCAGGAAAGCCCTTTGCTCTTCCGAGGTGACGATGTTCACCATCCATTCCCTGAAGGCCTCCGAATGACGGAGGGTCAGGAAACGCCAGAAACCCTGGTGGCTTTTCAGCCCATAGGCAGGAAGACGGGATTCCTTTGCGTAAGCTTTCACGTGGCGCAGGATTTCGTTGCCCCGCTCTTCAAGAAGCAGGCAGGCCTCCACATCGATCACTTTGTGAAAGGTTCCAGGCACATGGAGGCCTAGAGCAAAGGGGCTGTCATCGCGTTCTACCCCGGGAATAAACCAGGGCCGATCGGCGAAGGAGAATTCCATCTTGTTGCGATAAGCGAATATTCTATCCGAGGGCAGCGGGTCGTGCACAGGAACGCCTGGGATCGCACCGATTCGGGCGATCGCATCGTGGACATGCTCCTTTTTGTACTCCAGCTGGCGGCCGTACCGCAGGTGCTGCCACTGGCATCCGCCGCAGTGGCCGCTGTAAGGGCAAGGCGCGACAACCCTGTCGGCCGACGGCTCCAGGATTTCTAACAGCCGGGCTTCTGCGTAGTCCTTCTTTTTTCTGTATACCTGAGCCCTGATCCGGTCTCCAGGGATCGCACCCCTCACAAAGATGACAAGGCCGTCAAGGCGAGCCACGCCAGGGCCGCCGAAAGCGACCCGGTCCACGGTCAATTCTACGAAAGTCCCCTTTTTCAGACCCATAGCCGTTTGGAGCCCCGGGAGTTCCTGTTCTTTGCCCCCTTCCCTCATTCCTATTCCAAGTCTTTGGTCGGGATTTTGGGAAGGAAAGGCTGAGACCGATTCAAAGGAGGGTCTCATATGTAAAGGAATTTGACAACTGTCTAAATTCTTTCCAGGGCAAACTCCCATGAAATCTTTTCAAGAAGGCCTGAAATAGCCTTTTGCTTAACGAGATCAAAGGGATTTGAATTCAAGGATGGGGTGGCATGGGTCTTGCTCATTAAACCGTCCGGAATCAAGGATCAGGATCGAAAACAAGTTTTCTCCGGGGAGAGCCATGATTCATATTACTGGAAAAAACAAAATAAATTCAAGAGGTTTTACTCTAACCGAAGTGCTCGTCACGATAGGCATCCTGACTATCCTCTGTCTTATCGCGATTCCGACCTACACAGCCTGGCTGCCTGACTACAGACTGAAGCAAGCAGCCAGGGACCTGTATTCCAACCTCCAGAGGGCAAAAATGGGTGCAATAAAGGCGAACGACAGCTGGGGTATCTGGTTTGACAACACGGTAAACCCGGGAAGATACCTCATCTATTCCCTGGGGCCAAACCGGACTTGGGAAAACGGAGGCGGGGACGACGTGTACCAAAACATCACGATCAACCTATCGGGTTACAAGGGCGTGAATTACGGCCATGGCACGGCCACGAACAATGTCGGCGGAACCCCCTTCGGGCCCGGGGATGACATCGGCTACAAAACGCCCGACGGGGTGGTGGTGTTCTCCAACAGGGGAACCGTCATCAACCAGGGCTACGTGTACTTGTCCAACGCCAAGGGAACGGCATACGCTGTCGGGACTCCAAGCCCTGCGGGCGTTGTGGTCCTGAGGAAATACAGCGGCGGCGCTTGGAAATAACGGAGAAGGAGCACATGAACAGGAGCCAGGAGTCAGGAGCCAGGAGCCAGGAGCAGGGATTCACGATCATGGAACTCCTCGTGGTGATTCTCATCATGGGAGTGGTGATGGCCGGTATCTATGCGGTCTACAGCTCTCAGCAAAAGTCATTTGTCATTCAGGAAGATGTGGCCGAGCTGCAGCAGAATCTCCGTTCAGCCATGTTTTTCCTTGTAAGAGACATCCGCCTCGTCGGCTGCGACCCGACCGGGAAAGCGGATGCGGGGATCACCGCGGCGAACGTGAACTCGATCGCCCTGACAATGGATTTCAGGGGCAAAGATCCGGACGATCCCCCTGACGGAGATGCGGGAGACCCGGAAGAGACGGTCACTTACTCCCTGCTGGACAGCGATGGTGACGGAAACCTTGATTCCCTGGGTCGGGATACGGGAGGAGGTCTTGTTGCAGTCGCCGCTAACATCGATGCCCTCAACTTCGTCTACCTTGACTCAAATGGCAACGTCACTGCGGACCCGAACAAAATAAGAACCGTGCAGTTAACGGTGGTGGCGAGAACGGAGCTGGCTTCAACCGGGTACAGGGACACGGCGAGCTACAAAAACCTCCAGGGCACGGTTGTTTTGCCTGCGCAAAACGACGGGTTCCGCCGCAGGGTTTTCGCGACCAACATCCGATGTCGAAACCTGGGACTTCTTTAGGAGGAAACGCGATGGCAAAGATGGGGAACAAGAGTCCTGCAAACAAACAGGCGGGGTTTACCCTCCTGGAGGTGCTCGTGGCAGTGGCCATTCTGACGGTCGGTCTCCTGGCGGTCGGGGCCATGCAAACGTCAGCCATCGGGGGGAACCTGTCCGCCCATCGTACAAGCGAGGCGATAACCCTCGCCCAGGACAGGATGGAACGGCTCCTCTTCAGGAATTATTCGGACGCTTCGCTGAATGCTGGAACCGGCAAGGCAGACCCGGCGCCTCCTGCCCCACGCAATTACACCATTACCTACGATGTGGAGGACATTGCAGGCATAAACGCCAAACTGGTTACGATCAATGTCACGGTTTCTGAAAAACGAGTCACGAGAACAACCAGGCTCAGATGCGTCAAGCCGGAGACACTGTAACCCGTTATCGGAAGGGTGTGTGAAGCCAGATGAAAAAGGAATGCTTTCAAAGGATTGTGCAAGGAACGAGGGGTGCCATGAAAAAGCAGCCTAGGTTTGGGGACGAGAAAGGATCGGTTTTGATCGTGGCGTTGAGCATTCTGGTGCTGCTCACGCTTCTGGGGTTTTTTGTTGCCGGGATCGCGGAGGTGGAAATCCAGGTCTCGGGCAACGAGCGGCGGTACAAGGAAAACCTCTACGGAGCGGAAGCAGGGGGCCTGGAATGCGCCCAAAGGATGCAGGAGGCCGCGACCCTGGATCCCGGCACCCTTGCGTGGCTGACACCCTTGGCATCAAAGCCTGCGGTGAGCCAGATTCGCACGAATGCTTTCTGGACAGATGCAAATTCCCAAGTGGCAGCCCTCGACCCGCACACCCGATTCATGGCTGTGGAAGAAGGTGTTGCGTACGAGACTTCCCTGGATATGACAAAAACGACCCTCTACTCCTATGCCATCTACGGCCGGCGCTACAACACAGCAGCACCGCAGAGAGGGCGAAGCATTGTCCAAATCGGATTCCGGAAGGCCGGCTCATAATAGAACCGTTCCATTGAGATGGCTCGGGGCCCATGGCACGAGCCCTTTTATTGGCCGAACATTATTGAGAAATCATGCTTGTTGCAGGAATGGGGATGAAAAAAGGAGAGAAGACCATGTTACAGACTAACAAGAAGTCTACTTTGTGTGCGCCGAAAAGACCCAGGGGGTGGAAGGTTTTCTCCGCCGCCTTCTTCGGCTTCCTCTTTTGTCTCCTCTCTTTCGCTCCCATGGCGCAAGCCTATGATTATGTCGTATCTGTCACCGACCCTGTGGTCAATGAGTCGGCTGGTACGGTGACGTTCACGGTTAGCCTTGACCAGCCAGTGGATGTGCTAGATGTCGACTTCGTACTGAATTACTCTACTGCCAACGGCAGCGCGTCGGAACCGGTGGATTATACGAGCAAGAGCGGCAGCCTCACCTTTGGTATTGGTGAGGATAGCCAAACGGTCACCGTCACTATCATCAATGACGGTGTCGTCGAGGCAGATGAGAATTTTGTGCTGAACCTCAGTTTCAGCTCTTGTGGAAGCGGCTGTCTTCTCGGTGGAGGATCCGACATGCAGGGAACCGCCACGATCACCGACGATGACAAATACAGCGTCACCATAGACGACCAGGCTGTGGTCGAGGGAGGCACCGCGGTGTTCACGGTGACCCTGAGCCAGGCCGTTATTGCCGGGGATTCGGTCACTGTTGATTACCGAACCAATGATGGGACTGCCTCAGCAGGGAGCGATTACACGGGCCATGGTCTTACGACGCTGACCTTCAACCCTGGGGATTCCACAAAGACCGTCTCGGTCATTACTGCTACGGACACCGCGGTGGAAGCCAACGAGACCTTTACCGTAGACCTTACGGGTTGCAGCGCCAAC
>JAGUZM010000095.1 GCA_020060805.1 Deltaproteobacteria bacterium
GACGGCCTGGAGGTGCTGAAGGAGATCCGGGGGCAATCCCATGTCCCGGTCATCATGCTCACGGCAAAGGGTGAAGAGGCGGACCGGGTCGTGGGGCTTGAGCTTGGCGCGGATGACTACCTCCCAAAGCCCTTCAGCCCCAGAGAACTCCTGGCGAGGATCAAGGCCGTTCTGCGAAGGCTGGAGCCGGCGGCGAAACCCGCAACAGAGGCTGAAGAGACCCTGCGAATCGAGGCAGGTGATCTCGTGCTCGACAAGGGGAGGCAGGTCCTCTGGGTCGAAGCAAAGGAGGTTCCTCTTTCCTCGACCGAATTCAGGGTGCTGTGGGTGTTGATGGAAAACCCCAACAGGGTCATGAGCCGTGATCAACTGATGACCCTGGCGCGGGGAAAAGATTTCATGGCCTTTGACAGGAGCATTGACGTCCACATCAGCAAGCTGAGGGCCAAACTGGAATCCGACCCGCGGTCCCCCAAACGGATCAAAACCGTCTGGGGAAGCGGGTACATGTTCGTGAGTGGAACGTGAAACCGAGCAAGCTCTACATCAAGATATTCATTTCCTTCCTCCTGATCCTGATCGTGGCGGAGCTCCTGATCTTCGGCCTTTTCGGGATCATCGTGGGGAGGCATATCCGGTCGGAGTTCGACCGGTATGCATCAGCCCAGGTGATGCTCGTCAAGGAGATCGTGGAAGGCAAGGTGAGGGCAGCACCCGGCGTCGAACTCTCTCAAAACGAATCCTTGAAAGGGTTCATCCGCGATTGGGGGGAGCTTCTGGGTGCAGAGGTCTGGCTGCAGGACTCCGGCGGCGAAGTGCTGGCAAAGTCTTTTCGTGAAGGCATGCCGAAGGAACTCGATCAACTCAAAGCGGGTCGCGGGAGGGACCTGGGCCATTTCAAGCTGTACCATGGGCGGAGGGGCAGCCGGGGGGTTTATGCGATCGTTCCCATGGCATTTGAAGGAGGAAAAAGCGCGGAGCTTCACGTTTTTTTTGCCAGAACAGAATCTTCCCATCCGGAGGGCGGGTTTGCTTTGGGCCTGGGGATGATCGGTGTGGTGATCGCACTCCTTGTGATCCCAGTCTCCCGGTTCATATCCAAACCGATCAACGAACTGCGGCGATCGGCCCGGCGTATCGCGGAAGGGGATCTATCTCATAGGGCCAGGGTGAAAAGAAAAGACGAGATCGGCCATCTCGGCAGCGCCTTCAACCACATGGCCGATCGGCTGGAGAAAATGATTCGCGGGGGGAGGGAGCTGACCGCCCACATTTCCCACGAGCTCCGAACCCCCCTGGCGCGGATCCGCATTGCCGAGGAGATGCTCAGGGAAAAACTGGAAAAGGGAAATCACAAAGACCTGGACAGGCACCTCGATGACATCCGGGAAGACATCGAAGAACTGGATGACCTGATAGGCCGCATTCTGATGCTGTCCAAGCTTGATCTCAAGGAGAGGTCGTTGAGCCTCGAAGATTTCAACCCTGTTGACCTGATGAACGGGCTCTTGAGCCGGCTGAAGCCCTCCATGGACCAGAAAGGCCTTCATTTGACCACCGACATCTCTTTCGAACCGCCCTTCTCGGCAGACCCGGAAGCGCTCCAGACAGCTTTTTCCAACATCCTCGACAACGCGGTCAAGTATTCACCACCCGGCGGCCGCCTGGATGTGGAGATGAAATCAGGTGAGAAGGCCCTGGAATTCAGCGTGACCAACACGGCGGACAGGATACCGGAGAAGGATCTGGATCTGATCTTCGAGCCCTTTCAACGGCTGGGGAAGCGAGGGGAAAAGGGTTCCGGACTGGGCCTCGCTATCGTCAAAAAGATCGTCGAGGCCCATGGGGGGACAATCCAGGCACGCAACAGGGAAAGAGGTTTTGCAATTGAGATGAAGCTGCCCCGAAACCCCATGGAAGATCACCCCCCTCCCTTGAAGGGGTAAAATGCTTACATGGAGGTTCCGGCGTAAGCCGGAGGATGGACAATGGTGTACTGTGCGCAGAACAAATTGCTGAAGATCGACCTGAGCACAAGAAAGACCGAGTCTGAACCGATAGAGGAACTCATCCCCGATTTCCTAGGGGGAAGGGGCATCAATCAGAAGATCCTTTTCGACAGGGTTGGTCCGGGGATTAAGGCTTTTGACGCCGGCAACGTTCTGGCCTTTGGAGCAGGGTTGCTCGTCGGCACGCTGGCTCCCTGCGCGAACAGGTTGAGTATCGATTCCAAGAGCGCCTTCAACGACGGCATCGGGTCAGCCAACATGGGGGGACACTTCGCGGCCGAACTGAAGCGTGCGGGGTTTGACCATCTGTTCTTGACAGGCCGCTCCGAGGAGCCCGTCTACCTGTGGGTTCATGACGGCGTGGTGGAGTTCAGGGATGCCTCCGGGATCTGGTCCGAGACCACGGTGAAGGCGGAAGCTCATATCCGACGTGAGACGGGAAACGACGATCTTAGCATCATCAGCATTGGTCCGGCAGGCGCACGACTCGCCCGTATCGCCTGCATCATCGGGGACGGAGCTCGTGCAGCCGGCCGCTGCGGTCTCGGCGCGGTCATGGGTTCCAAGGGAGTCAAGGCCATCGCCGCAAAGGGAACGGGCAAGGTGCGGGTGGCGCAGCCTGAATTATTAAAGGCTCGAATCCGTGAGTATTCCGAGAAACTGAGACATACCGCAGGTGCTAAAATCAGGGGGATCTTCGGCACGATCCCGGCTGCGAAAGCATTCAACGCCTGGTCCGCCACGCCCTTTCGCAATTTTCAGGACGAGTACATGGCGGAGGATCGGATCGCCGAACTGGCGCCCGAAGCGTTCGAGAAGTACGCCGAGAAGCGGTTGGCATGTGCCTTCTGCCCTATCGGCTGCCAGCATGTTTACCGTATCCCGGACGGCCCCTACAAAGGGTTGTTGTGCAGCAAGGTCGAAGCGAACGCGGTCTGGGACTTCGGGACCAAGCTCGACATCACCTACCCCCCAGCCGTCATCGCGGCCCAGCAACGTTGCTGCGAATACGGCCTGGACATGGACGGCGCATCGAGCGTCATTGCCTGGGCCATGGAATGTTTCGAACGAGGGATCCTGACCACCTCGGACACGGACGGGCTGGAGCTGCGCTGGGGCGATCACGCCGTGGTGATGGCCTTGCTCGGCAAGATCGCCCGTCGCGAGGGTTTCGGGAAAGTCCTCGGCGAGGGCGTGAAGAGGGCCTCCGAAGAGGTAGGGAATGGCTCGGAGACGTTTGCCGTGCACATCAAAGGTCAGGATCTCATCGAACCCATGCGGTCCCTGAAGGCGTGGGCTCTGGGGATCGCCGTATCTCCCAGGGGCGCGGCCCACACCCGCGGCGCCGCCGGGTCCATCACACGGCTGATCCCCCCTGAAAAGGCAAAATCCATGTGGGGCTTAGACCCGGGAAAGGCGAAAGATCCTTACGAAGCAGCGCCCGGGATCGTTAAATACTTTGAGCAATTTCACGCTGTCCTCGATTCTCTGGGGCTCTGCTTTTTCTCGAGCAACTGGCTGGGTCCGGATGCCCTGTTCCCGGAAGATGTGGCAAGCCTTTTTTCTGCGGCCCTCGGCAAAGATGTGAGCGCGGCTTCCCTGATGCTCGCCGGCGAAAGAATCCATAACGTCGAGAAGGCGTTCAACGTCCGTCACGCAGGGTTTTCCCGGAAAGACGACTACCCCCCTGAACGGCTGATGAAAGAGCCGGTCAAGTCCGGCCCTGGGAAGGGTGAAATCCTGAAAAAGGAGGAGTGGGAACGGATGCTCGAGGGGTATTACCGCAGCCACGGATGGAACCCTGAGACGGGTTGGCCCACAAGGGAAAGCCTTGCGCAGCTTGGTCTCCAGGATGTAGCGGATGTGTTGAAAGAAGAGGGGAGACTGGGCGACAGGTATCGTACCTCAGAAGTTCGCTGATCCATTCCGTCGCAGCCCCACCCGAAATCCTTTTCTCGGCCGACCCCAGGGGTGGTCTCTTCAGAGCCGCAACCATTTCCCCAGCCTACCAACCGGCGCCGAAAAGTCATAGGGTTACGGCAGTAGCCCCGGAGAGGCAACTCTCCGACTGGCTTGGAGGGATTGCGCCTACATCGGAAAAGACTTGATATTATGGGGGCGGTTGACGGGTTGAGCCCATTTCCGGTTGCGGACTCGCAAGAGACCATCCCTTGGGTCGGCCTCGAAGAGCACATCCGGGCGGGTGGGGTCGCACCAAGGACTAATTCAATGAATTTGTGAGCTAGTATCAAGTTGGAAAAGTAAGCGTGCTTATTTTTTTGTCATTTCGACCAAAGGGAGAAATCTTTTTTGAATTAATTCAAAGATTTCTCAGTCGCTTTGCTCCTTCGAAATGACGCTGCTTTCAGTTCAACTTGGTACTAGACCTTTCCGGCCCAGCTTACTTTCCGCGGAATCTGGGCTCCCGCTTTTCGAAGAAAGACTTCACCGCCTCTTCGTGATCTTCCGTCTGGCGGCAGGCGTTGTACGCGAAATGTTCGGTTCGCAAGGCCGACTCGAGATCCGAACGGGACCCCTGGTAGATCAGATCTCTGGTAAACCGAGTGGCAATGGGGGGGCCTTTGGCGATATCCGAGGCCAGGCGCATCGTCTCTTCCAGCAACCGATCCGCGGGAACGACCCGGTTCACCAGCCCCAGACTCAAGGCTTCCTCGGCCCCGACGGAGCGGCCTGTATACAGGAGATCAAGAGCCCTGGAGACGCCGATGAGGCGGGTCAGGTAATAGGTAGACCCGAACTCCGGGGCGATCCCCACCCGAAGGAAGGGCAGCACGATCCGGGCTTTTTCAGAGGCGATCCTCAGGTCAAAAGGCAAGGTGAGGGTGAAACCCAGTCCCACCGCAGCCCCGTTGATGGCCGCGATCATGGGTTTCTTGACGAGAAGCAGGGCGGGTATCCCGACTTCGGAGAAGCTCCTGTCCAGGGCCAGGTTGAGCTCACCCTTCCTCGCTTTCTCGATCGGATCGAGAAAGTGCTCTCTCAGATCAACACCCCCGCAGAAGACATCCCCTGCCGCGGAGAGGACGAAGACCAGGATACTCTCATCCTCTGCAACCATCCCCAATGCCCTCAGGAGTTCCGTGAACATCTGTTCAGTCATGAGGTTTCGTTTATCGGGTTGATTCAGGGTCAGCAATGCGACCCCATCCGACTTTTCCAGAAGAATCGTGCGAAAGGATTGTTCCATGGCTCTCCTCACGGGACAGAGTGCGCGGAATCTATGCTCGATCCCTTTCCCGCGCCAACTGGGATGCAAAAGCGACAGCCTCACCCGGGCTCGCGCCCGGGCCGAATACTCTCTTCACCCCCAGGTCAAGGAGCACGGGAACGTCCGATGAGGGAATCACCCCGCCCACGATGACGGGGATGTTCGCCTTTTCTTTTCCCAGCTCCTCCAGGAGGAGGGAGCAGATCATCGAGTGCTCTCCCATGGAGGAGGTTATCCCGATGACATCCACGTCCTCCTGGACGGCGGAACGGGCGATTTCCTTGGGGTTGCTGAAATGGGTGTAAATCACTTCCATGCCGGCATTGCGAAGGGCATGGATCACCGTGAGTACGCCCCTGTCGTGGCCGTCCAGCGTAAAACGCCCCACCAAGACCCTGGCTTTCTTTTGACTCATTCCCGGTTCGCTCCTATAGTTTTCCGTAGTCCGCAGCGTGCACGCGTCCCCCGTCCGCTCTGTAGATCGCTCCCATCATCTCACCGAGGGTACAGCGCGCCCTCGCGGCTGAGATGAGGGCGGGCATGAGGATACCTGCTTTTTCCAGCGTATCGTAGGAGCGCATGGCTTGCTCCACGTTGGCAAGGGCCCTTTTCGACTCATCCTCGTTTCTCGATCTCCTCCACTCCCGGATGCGTTCGACGGCAACTTCCGAGGCCTTCCCTGCGTCTGTTGCGAAACGGGGAATCTCCGTGCGGACGTCGCTCTTGAAGCGATTCACTCCCACGACGGTCCTCTGCCCGGCGTCCAGATCCTCCCGCCACCGGATGACGTGGTCGCTCAGCAGATGGCGGAGGAACCCATCCTCAACGGATTTGCAGAAGCCCCCCCGTTCTTCGATGCCACTCATCATCCTTGCGGCTTCTTCCTCGATCCGTCCAGTGAGGGACTCCAAATAGTACGAGCCGCCGAGAGGGTCTGAGACGGCAGGGATGCCTGTTTCGTGGCGCATGACCTGGTTCACCCGTATCGCCGTCCTCACGGCTTCTTCCGAAGGCAGCCCCACCGCCTCGTCGTAGGAACAGGTGTGCAAAGACTGGGTTCCCCCCAACACGGAAGCAAGCACCTGCAGGGTGGACCTCACGATGTTGTTGAGGGGCTGCTCCGTCGTCATGCTGGAGCCGCCGGTGTGGACGTGCATCCGGTACTGGAGGGAGCGGGGGCTCCGGCAACCGAACCTTTCCCGCATGGTTTTCGCCCACATCCTGCGCCATGCCCGGAGTTTGGCGATCTCCTCGAAAAAGCTCATCCCCATGTGAATCTGGGAGCTGAACCTGGGAACGAAGTCATCCGGGGTGAGGCCCGCTTTCACGCAGTCCCGGATGAGCTCCACGGCTTGGGACATGACGATCCCCAATTGCTGGGCAGGCGTTGCGCACATCTCGCCGTAATGGTACCCGGAAAGGTTGGTGTGATTCCATTTAGGGATGTGCTCCGTGGCGTACTTGATCAGTTCCACCCGGAGCTTCTGCTGCGTCCGGGGCGCCGGCCCCCCGATGTCGGTGGTGAGCCAGCGGGTCAGGGCGTCATTCTGGCTTTGCCCCATCAGCTGCTCCGGTTTGTAGCCCCGGCTTTCGGCAAATACCACATACAAGGCGAGCATGGGCAAACAACTGAACCGGGTGTTGGGAGCGAAACGGGTCTTTGAAAGGTCATACCCGCCGAGCAAACGCTCCAGGTCTTCCAGGGTGGTCACGGATGGGCCACCCAGACCGACGGCGCCGAAGGCAAGAGGATCATCCGGGTCAAGGCCCACCGTGGTGGGAGCATCCACTTCTATCAAGACAACGGGGTTGTCCTCTCCATAGCCTCGCATCCCCTCCTTGAGCAAGAATTCCGTCCTGCTCCGGGTCTCGTCACTGGTGCCGAAGCCATGGAGCATCTGGATCATCCACGGGGCGTATTGATACCCCAGGCCGCGAATGCCTCTGGTGTAGGGGTACTGGCCGGGCATTTCCGGTGGGATGTCCCCGGCGTCGTCCGCGTCGTAGACGTATTTCAAGGATATGCCGGACTCATTCTTGTACTCGGGTAGAGAGAAATGCAGTTTCTCTTCGTAGACCTCCGTCAACTCTTTCTCCCATTTCTCTCTTGATCCTTTCACCCTGTCATCCATCAGTGTCCTCCCCTCCTGCTCGGTGGAATGACCGATTCGAACGTGTAAAGTTTTTAATCACCGATGCCCCCTCACCCCGCCCTCTCCCCCCCAAGATCGGGGGAGAGGGGAGAGTCGCAGGGAGCATGGATATGTTATAGGCATAAATGCGGTTGGGTTAGCGGTTTTTCACGCAGCCGTAGCGAGACTCTTCGGCCGCGGTCAATAGCTGTTTTATGATATCGGGCCTGACGTCCCGGAGGGGTGAGAAAGCTTGCCGCATCTCTAATACTTCTTTGCTCTCCACCTCGTACTCAAGGACTTCCTCTTTCGCAGATTCTCCTATGGAGGCCTGCTTCTGAAGACCTCGGGTGCCGAGGTAAACGCCCGAGCCTCCGTTGAACTTGTGATCCGGGTTTTGGGAGAGAACATTCACGTAACACCAGCATACCGAGTTCTCCCAAGGCCGAGCATCCCAGACAGAAGGCAATTTCCCTCCGCCGCTGACAAGGGGAGTCGCCGACGGGTGGACGATCAGCCAAGCTCCTGCAAGGGCTTGGGCCTGGGCGATTTCCGGGTGATAAAAGTCGAGGCAAATCTGAATGCCTATGCGGCCGAATCGCGTATCGAAGATGCCGATACTCTGGCCGGGTCTGAAGTGGACGGATTCAAAGTAAGTCTTCCCGGTGAGGATCGATCTGAAATCAGCCAAGTACAGTTTTCGAGCTGTCCCTACAACGCCGTCAGGTCCGATGAGGGGTGCGGAATTGTATACGAAGCCGCCGTCGCTTTCAGACATGCCGAGGACGACATAGCAATCCTTGCCGGAGATGCGTTGGGCGATCGCCTCCGTGGATGGACCGGGGATGGGCTCGGCGAGTTCTCTGAATTTTCCTTTGTTAAGGTCATAACCGATCAGGGCCAATTCTCCAAAGACGATAAGGTTCGCTCCGTTGCGAAGGCCCTCATCGATATAATGCAGCATTCTTTCAAGATTGGCTTTCTTGTCATTCGTTTTTGCGGCCATTTGAACCAAATGAATCTTCATCCCTGTTCTCCTCGTTACGCGACGTATTGTTGAATTGATAGATTGCCGGCCCTTATTAGCCTCGGTGCGGGACTCCGGAGAGCGGCCAGCCAGAAGGCAACCATCCGGGCGGATAGGCTCCTTGCGCCTTAGTTCTGATACTGGCACAAACATGGGGGTATATCAAGTCTCTCAACGAAGAGTCGAGACGAAAAAAGACGGCCGTGGTTGACTATACCTTCCCTGCTCACTATACTGGCCCGCACCCTGAAAGCGGCAAGAGTTTCAGCGGGCAGAAGCGGCCCATGAACGGCGTGTCCAGAGGGAGAGAGCGTTGCTCTCCCCCTTACTTGGAAGAAAAATGATTCCTGAGTACCGGAAAGGAGAAGAGCCATGCCGGAACGCGTGACCACGGAGATTCCCATCATCAAGATTGACCCGAACCAGCCGCCGGACCAGAAGATCAAGAGTGTGAGCGGTAACTTCTACCCGAACACGGGCCAGACCATGTCATACGAAGAGGGCCTGGTCACCGTGGAAGATTTCGGCGCCGGTGAGGAGATCTCCTGGTTCTTCCCGGAGCCGGAGGTCCAGTACATCCTGAAAGGGAAAGCGGAGATGACCTATTCCCTTGGGGCGACCTCTCACACGGAGACAAAGAGAGTGACGGTTCAGGAAGGGGACTGCTACCTCATACCCGCAGGGGCTCGGTGCCACTGGAAGGTAGCTCCCGGGAGCCCGCTCCGCAAGTTCTGCGTCCTCATGCCGTTTCCTCAGAGGGCTTTTGGAATGCGCAAACCGCAAGCTGTGGAAAAGCTGCGGTAACCCGTGGCGCCGCAGGAGCCACTCTTCATCCGCCAGGGCTGGATAAAGGTTGCTTGTTCCACGAGGATGGGTCGCCAGACCTCTTCGGAACACACAGATTGGGAACCATCATGACCATCAAGAAAGGATACGTGGATACAAGAGACGGTCAGGTCCACTATCGCTATAGCGGGAAAGGCGAAGGTTTGCCCCTCGTTTGCTTCCACCAGACCGCCAGCTCTTCAGCGAGCTACGAGAAGATGATGGGACTTCTCGAAGGCCCGTTTCCGATGTTCACTCTGGACACACCCGGGTTCGGGCAGTCCTTCTCCCCTCCAGGTCAACCTACGATCGCGTATTATGTAACCATCCTCCTTGAGGCCCTTGCGAACCTGGGGGTGAGTCGATTTCACGCCTTCGGCCATCACACCGGCGGGGCCATAGCAGCACAGATGGCTGCGGATTTTCCGGAGAGGGTCCGGAGTGTGATGATCGAGGGACCCGTGTGGGTGAGCGAGAACGTACGGAAGAAGAAACTCGATACAATCATCGACCCCCTCGTTCTGAAAGAAGACGGCTCTCACCTGATGAAGGTCTGGGACCGGGTGAGGCGACTCGACCCTGACCATCCCCTGGAGGTATGCCATCGGGAGTCGATCGATACCCTTCTTGCGGGTACACGGTATCACGAAGCGTACATCGCGGTGTACACCCAGGACTCCTACGCGGTTTACGAGAGGATCCGGTGCCCCATGCTTATCCTCTGCGGAAGGAACGACGTCCTATTCCCCTTTTTCGAGGAGGTCCGGGAAGCCCATCCTAAGGCAACCTTCGCCTTGCTGGAGAACTGCGGAACTTATGCTGTAGACAACTGCGCGGAGCAAATCGTGGAAGAAGTCCGGGCGTTCCTGAAGGGACTTGGGCCCTAAAAGCGCCCGTGCCTTCGCAAATGCTCCCCTTGGATAGAGCCCTTAGTTGCCACTAAACCCTCCACTTCTTGTGGAGAACCCTGATAAGTTTGAACGGTCTGCGGTACAAAAAGTCTCTTACAATAATCTCCCCTCCCCTGGCGGGAGGGGTTAGGGGAGGGGGTTGCAGTGATGGGATTTCCTATTCCCTTTTCTCACCCCCACCTTGCCTCCCCCATCAAGGGGGAGGAAGGATGTTGGGAGTTTCGGTAAGCTGGGCCTAAAATTGCCTCCTTCGGGGGGTCGACCGAGAAGAGTAATTGGATTGGGCCAAAGGCCTGCATTGGGGGAGCGCATGAATGAGAAAGGCCCCAAGCACGCGAAATATCGATAGATGCAACAGCGAGGGAAATGCCTCATGGCGATGAAAAGATACACCCATCTCCTGAAACCTTTTCAGATCAAGAACGTGAAGTTCAAAAACCGGATGGCCAAAACCTCCCAGTGGTTCGTGTACCCTGAGCCGGATGGTTCCGTGGGAGAGAGGCTGAAAGCCTTTTACGCCTCCATCGCGAAAGGTGGGGTCGGCCTGGTGATCGTAGAGGAGAGTTCCTGCGAGTATTCTCTCGGTGTGAGCAGGATGCCTCACATCCGGGTGGACGATGACCGGTTCCTCCCCGGGCTCCGTGAGCTGGCACGGGTGATCCACGCTTACGATTGCCCGGCCTTCGTGCAGATTACCCATGCAGGCCCGGCCCACTCCCCTTTTGACGGCCAAGCCCCTGTGGCGCCCTCATCGATTGACCCGCCCGCGCAGCCGGGCTTTGCCTTGGCCAGGGAACTGGACGTCGAGAAGATCAAAGATATCATAGAAAGGTATGCGCGGGCGGCATTGCGGGTGAAGGAGGCGGAATTCGACGGCTGCGAAATCCATCTCGGCCACTACGCCCTCGGCAACGCCTTTCTTTCCCGAATCCAGAACAAGCGGAGGGATGAGTACGGGTGCGACACCCTCCAAAACCGCGCCCGATTCGGCAGGGAGATCATCGAGAGGACCCGCGAGCTGGCTGGGCCTGATTTTGTCGTGGGCGTTCGCCTGTCCGCCAAAGAATGGGGGCACCCGCTGGGGACAACGAACGAGGAGGCTGTCGAGTTCGCCCGCATATTCGAGAAAGCCGGGGCGGATTATATCCAGTCGAGCGGGTACGGTTACAACGAGTTCTTCAGGTGCTGGGCACCGGATGCCGTGCTTTTTCCCGAGGTGCCCAGGGCGGCCAAATCTTTTGCAGCGAGAATCCCGAAGGGCGCTCTCCTGCCGGAGGCGGCAGCTATCAAGAAGGCTGTTTCAATCCCGGTCACAGGGGTAGGCCGGCTCGACGCGGACATCGGCGAGAAGGCTCTCAGGCAGGGCAATATAGACATGGTCTGGCTGGGACGCCGTCTGATGGTGGACCCTGCATACCCGAGAAAGGTCGCGGAGGGCAGGATAAGGGACATCAGACCCTGCACAGGATGCCTCTTCTGCTTCTCCCACCTTCTCACCACCACCCCGGTCCGGTGCCGCTGGAATCCTTTTCTGGGTAATGAGCACGAACTCGGCTGCGACGGAACGGAGTTCAACCCCGCGCCGGTGAAGAAAAGGGTGCTCGTCGTGGGCGCCGGACCCGGAGGCATGGAAGCCGCCAGGGTTGCTGCACTGAGGGGGCACGAGGTCTTCCTGTATGACAGGGAGAAACGCCTGGGCGGGTTGTTGCTCCTGGCCTCTTTTATCAAGGGAAGGGATTTCGATGACGTCGCCCTGTCGCTGGAATGGTATGAAAGGCAGCTGGGGAGACAGAAAAATCTCCAGGTTGTGCTGGGGAAAGAGGTGGATCCAGGCCTGGTGAAGGAAATTTCGCCCGATACGGTGATCCTGTCGCCGGGGAGCAAATGGGAACTGCCAGAGATCCCCGGTACTGAAGGAAGAAACGTCGTGACCGCGAGCCTGCTGAAAGAAAAGGCCAAGGGCTTTCTCGATCACTTGGGGACGGACGTGATGAGCTACCTGAGCAAAGTCTATCTCCCCATCGGCAAGAGGGTGATCGTTGTGGGCGGGGACCTGAAGGGTTTGGAGGCGGCGCTGTTCCTGGTCAAGCGGGGAAGGAAGGTGTTCATCGTGGAGGAGGGTGAAACCCTGGGGGAGGGAATGAACGAGCACCTGAAGTCCAAGTTTTTTCCCTGGATGGAGGCCCACGGGGGAATCACCGCTTATACCGGGGTGAGGTGCAACGAGATCACCCCCGAGGGCATGGTCGTCACTACTAGAGAGGGAGAGCATACAACCCTCAAGGCGGACACGGTGATGATCATCGAGAAGGTGAAGAAGAACCATGATCTCTATGATGCTATAAAGGGTGCAGTCCCGGAGGTTTACGTCATCGGTGATGCGAAAGAGGACCGGAGCGTCTGGATTCACGGTGCGGTCCACGACGGAGCCCGCGCAGGTTTTTCCGTGTGAGGAAGGAGGA